>DATIMB010000302.1:0-2504 GCA_035475875.1 Micrococcaceae bacterium | reverse complement strand
GACGGTGGTGTCCGCGCAGGACCCGGACGGCACCGCCCTGCTGCTGGAACCCAGCGGCCACCCGGCGGTGAAGCCGTTCAGGGAGGCACTGGTTGCCGACAGCATCCCGTACACCTCCTTCGCCGTCGACGACGTCGCGGCTGAGTACCAGCGGCTCCGCGGCCTCGGTGTGCGCTTCACCCAGGAGCCCATAGCCATGGGCCCCGTGACCACGGCGGTGCTCGACGACACCTGCGGCAACCTGATCCAGCTCGCCCAGCAGACCGGATAGCCTTATCCCGCCCGTGACGCCATCCCCGGTCCGCGCCGCCATCCCCGGTCCGCGCGCGGGCGCGAACCGCCCCGGCGCCCGGTACCACTATTTTCCGGGTGCCCTGGGGCCCATCAGCTGACCGGCGAGGACGAATACGGACAGTAACAGGACCATCCCTGCGTACCCAATGGCCGTCGGGGTGAGCCCGAGGCCGCTGATAAGGGCGCCGGCCACGACGGCCGGGATGCTGTTGGCAAGATAGCTCACGACATAGATCGCGGATAACAGACCGGCTCGCTCGTGCGGGGCCGCTTGAGGTATGAGTGTGCGGAGCACGCCCAAGAACCCGGCCCCGAAACCCACCCCGGCAATAATTGTCGCGGCGAAGTACAGCTCGACCGATCCGATTGCAAAAGCTGCGATAGTGGCGGCCATACCGGCTATCAGGGCAATCATGCCGATACGCAGAACCTTCGGCGCAGGCGCTGACCCGAGCACGAGAGTGGCGATGCCGCCGGTACCGGTAAGGGCTGCGACAATGAGCCCGGTCAAGACGGCAGTGTCCGGTCCTGCCATCGAGCGGATAATACTCGGGCCGAGAGAGAGGATCAGGCCGCCCAACGACCAGGTTGCGACCGCTGCCGGCAAAGTCAACATTGCCATCCGCCGCACCTTGACCGGGAAATTAACGCGCGGGCGCAACGAAGCCATCGCCCCGGGTGCTCGCGTGATCGTCTCGGGGCTGAAGATAGTCCCGATCACCTGCAGCACGAGCAAAGCCAGCAAAGCCACGTAGATTCCGTGTATTGCCGTTGGGGCGGCAGCAACGACCACGCTGGACGCTACCGCACCGACAGCCAAACCCAATCCGGGTCCGGCCCCGTTGAACACTGTTCCCAGCCCGGACCGCACGGGGGCTTCGAGTTCGATCAGGTAGGCGCCCAGGGCGCCAATGGCACCGCCGGTAGCGAGGCCTTGGAGGAGCCGAGCCACAATCAAGTGAACCTCGCTGCCGGCCGATATGAACACCCACATCGAAACGATTTCCAGGACAAGGCAGGCCAGCAGGACAGGGCGGCGACCAAGGTAATCGGACAATGAGCCCACCGTTAACAGCGATGCCAGCAACGCCAGCACGTAGGCGGCAAAGATCATCGTCAGAAGCACGGGAGGGAAGTGCCACTGTTCCTGATACAGCGGATACAGCGGACTGGGCGCGCTCGAGGCGGCCATCAGCACCACCAGCACGGATGACTGCAGCCAAAACGCTGCGGAAGGACCCAACCGCAGCCTGCGTTTACCTACTTCTGGTGCAACCTGCACGAAGAACCTTTCGGAGGACAAAAGCGAATATTTCGCGTTTCAAGGCTATCGGTCCTTCTGCTGAATCGCAAAATATTCGCGATAAGCTGAAGGGGTGTCTATGTCTGACCCTCGGCCCCATGGCCGCGCTGCCCGTGTCCAGCAGGCGGTCCACGCCGCTGTCCGCACGCTTTTGGCCCAGCAGGAACGGCAGAGCATCACCGTCCAGCGCATTGCCGAACTCGCCGGCGTGGCGCCTTCGACCATCTACCGGCGCTGGGGTGACCTGAATGAGTTGTTCGCCGACGTGGCCGTGGCCCGGCTGCGCCCCCAGGGTCCGCCCGATACCGGCACCGTGTATGGGGACCTGGTTGCCTGGGCCGAGGAATACGTGGAGGAGACAGGTTCCCCCACCGGCAGGCAATTTCTGCGGGACATGGTGGCGGGTCGCCCGGACCGAACGAGCGCGCTGCGAGGTGGCGAGTACGCCCGGGCCCGGGTGGAAACCATCCTTGAGCGCGGCAGGCAACGGGGGGAGATTACTCCCGATCTGGAGGACGTCATAGATCTGCTGCTGGCCCCGATCGTCTACCGCCTCCTGTTCGAAGCCGGAGACCTGCCGGCAAGTTTCGCAAAACGCCTGACGGACCATTTGTTTGGTGGAACCGAAGGACCCGCTTTTGGTACCTCAGTGCCACAGCCAGGTCCCACCGAACATTCCGCTGGCCGAACCTGCGAGTAACGGCACGCCAGTAGGAGACGTCAGCTGCCTCCCGCCCCCGACCCCACCCCGGCGCGTCTAAGACGATTCATTGACGGGCTCAGGCGCTTCCTTTTCCCGCTTTCCACGCCAACCCCGCGCGGACCAATACCATCGGTCGACCCGCGAGCCCAGCTGGCACAGCCATCGTTTCCATCCGCCGCATAGTTTGCCTACCCTCGCAGGCCC
>DATIMB010000301.1:0-6197 GCA_035475875.1 Micrococcaceae bacterium | reverse complement strand
CTGCTAGTGGAGGTGGCTTCCGCCATTGATGTCAATGGTGGTTCCGGTGAGGTAGGCGGACTCGTCGGAGGAAAGGAAGGTGATCACGGCGGCGATTTCCTCGGTCGTGGCATTGCGCCCGACGGGGATGCCGGCGTTGATGGCCGCTTCCTGCTCATCGGTGCTGCCCACGCGGATGTTGGTGTCCACCGCCCCGGGCGTAATGGCGTTGACCGTTACTCCTGTATCACCGATCTCACGTGCCAGTGCCTTCGTGAAGCCCAGGATGGCTGCCTTCGCTGCGGAGTAGGGGACCTTGCCGAAGACGCCTCCACCGCGCTGGGCGGAGACGGAGGACATGTTGACGATCCGGCCCCAGCCACCGGCGATCAGGTCCGGCAGGAACGCTTTGGTCACCAGGTAGGTGCCGGTGGCGTTGACGGCCATGATCTTGTTCCAGAGTTCAAGCGTGGTTTCCAGGAACGGCACCGGGGAGGTGATGCCGGCAATGTTGGCCAGGGCGCCGATAGCAGGCAGGGAGCCGGAGCCGACCTCGGCCGTTACCGCCTTATAGGCGGCAGCCACAGATTCTTCGCTGGCCACATCGATCTCGTAGCCGAAAGCGGGGACGTTGAATTCGTTGCCGATTTCGGCGGCGACCTTGGCCGACTTCTCGCCGTCGAGGTCCAGGATCACGACCGCCCAGCCTTCCCTGGCGTAGCGGCACGCGGTGGTGATGCCGATGCCCCGGTCCGAGGTTGCTCCGGTGAGGACGGCGGTGCGCTGGATGCTGTTGGTCATGATGCTCCTTGGGTTATTGCTGGGTTGCTCAGATGAGGTCGGAAATGAAACTGGCGGCTTTGGCCGTGGCAGCGGGTCGCTCCTGGTCGGTGACGTCACGCGTTTCCAGTTCAAGCGAGAAGTGGTCGGCGTAGCCATGGGAGGCCAGGGCTGCAAGGCCGGCGGCAAAATCCGCGTGGCCGCTGCCGATGCTGAGATTGATGTTGCCGGGTACCGCATCCCTGAGGTGGACGTGGGAAATCCGGCCGTGGTGCCGTTCGATGTATTCCAACGGGTCTTCGCCGGCTGCGACGATATGGCTGAAGTCCATGACAATTCCGACGGCGGATCCCTCCAGCCGCTGAGCCAGCAGCTCGGCACGTTCCAGACTCCAGCACAAGCGCAGGAAGTGCAGCGATTCGGTCCAGAGTTCGACGCCGAACGCGGCGGCACGCTGCGCCGCCTGGATCAGTTGGGCTGCCACCCTGTCCAGGTCCTGATCGAGGGACATGACCGGATCGTGCCCTAAGCCGCCGCAGGGAAGGACCAGGGCTTTCGCACCGGTACCGGCTGTGAGGTCCAGGAGGGCGTCAAGGTGCTTCTGGCGGGAGGCCTGCTGGCCGCCGTCGAGCACCGCGTTGAGGTCGCCGATGTCCCCGTTGACGGACCGGACACGCAGGCCGGACGCGAGCACCTCCCTGGTGACAGCCGTAACGGCGCCGGCGTCGAGCTCATAGGGTACGTGGTTACAGACCCCGGGAAGTGCACCGAGGTCGACTTCTTCAAAGCCCAAACCGGTAATGGTACCCAGCGCTGACGTCAGGTTCTGATGCCTGAAGCTGATGGATGAGCAGCCGAGCCGGGAACTGAACGTCATTGCTGATCCTCCTTGTCGCGCTTCCTGACAGATGTCTTCCTGGCAGATGTGATGAGAAGCACGCTAGCTTCTTTCGCTGTCAACAGTCAACCTCGGAAGTCGACGGTTGACAGTGACGCAGGGCACACCCCACACTGGACTATCATGTGTTAACAGTCGACAGTGCTGGAGCTTCGGCGCCAGTCGCTATTCGAAAGGGATTACAAAATGAGCAAAGAGGCTCTGACCATGCGCGGTCCGGTCCACGGCACGCGGGATGCAAAGCGCGTCGCTATCGGCTCAAGCGTCGGCGCAGTCATTGAAACCTACGACTTCATCGGTTTCGGCACCGCGGCCGCCCTCTACTTTGGCACCGCATTCTTTCCCACCGGCAACGCCGTGACCGGAACCCTGGCCGCATTTGCCACCCTGGGCGTGGGTTTCGCCGCACGGCCGATCGGAGGCATCATCGGGGGCCACTTGGGTGACAGGCTTGGACGCAAACCCGTTCTGGTTGCTTCCCTGGTCCTGATGGGCCTGGCCACCTTCGTGATCGGGCTCCTCCCCACGTACAGCCAGGTGGGCCTGCTGGCTCCGGCACTGCTGGTGTTCGTCAGGATTGTCCAGGGCTTCGCCTTCGGCGCGGAATGGGGCGGCGCCATCCTCATGAGCTATGAACACGCCCCGTGGAAATCCAAGGGCAGGTACACCGGGATGGTCCAGGCCGGCTTCCCTGTAGGACTGCTGCTGGCCAATTTTGTATTCCTTTTCAGCGTCCATCTGGGCGGTGAACTCGCTTGGCGCATTCCGTTCCTCGCCAGCATCCTCCTGGTCATCGTCGGACTCATCATCCGTTCCAAGGTCCCCGAATCCCCTGTCTTCGACGAGGTCAAGGACAGTGGCGCCATCGTGAAGTCGCCCATCGTCGAGGTGGTGAAGACGGACTGGCGCAACGTCCTCAAGGGCATAGGCCTGCGCATCGCGGAGACGGCCGGATATGCCGTATCGATCACCTACATGATTTCCTACCTGAACAGCCAGCATCTGGCGGACAAAACCCAGACCCTCGTTGCACTGTGCATCGCCTCGGCCATCGGTATTTTTGCCACCCAGGCCTGGGGCGCCCTGACGGACAGGATCGGTCGGCGTCCGCTCTACATCTGGTCCTGTGCCTTCGCCGTGCTTTTCGCCGTCCCGATGTTCCTGCTGGTCAACACCGGACTGTTCATTTTCATCATCGCCACCATCGCCATTTCCTATGCCGTATGCCAGAACTCGCTAGCCGGTGCGCAGGGTGCCTGGTTCCCGGAGCTCTTCCAGGCAAAGACCCGCGCCTCCGGCGCCTCGCTCGCCTACCAGATCTCCGCCACCATCTCCGGCTTCACGCCCTTCATCACCACCTTGCTGTTCGTCAGCCTCGGCTGGGTCGGACCCGCGCTGCTCTTCGGCTGCTACGCCGCCATCGGGCTCTGGGCAGCCATCGCAACCCGCGAAACCTGGGGCAAGAGGGAGCGCGAACTGGCAGATGAAGCAACTAAAAGCACACCCCAAACCGTGGGCGTCTGATGGCAATTACCGAGCAATTACAGAAGGAAAGAAAGAATGTCCGCAAAAACCACCGCAGAACGCGTTGACCAGGTCTCCAGCGCCGCCTACCGCATCCGGCACCACGCTCTCAACATGGGCGAAGTACAAGGCCAAGGCTATGTGGGCCAGGCCCTCGGCGCCGCAGATGTCCTGGCCGCCGTGTACTCGGACCAGCTCCGCTTCCGGGCGGACGATCCGCAATGGGACGGACGGGACCGGTTCCTGCTCTCCACCGGCCACTACGCCATAGGCCACTATGCAGCCCTGGCCGAGGCCGGAACCATTCAGGTCGAGGAGCTTGAGACTTATGGTTCCGACGATTCCCGGCTGCCCATGTCCGGGATGTCCACCTACACCCCGGGGATGGAAATTTCCGGCGGTTCGCTGGGGCACGGGCTGGGCGTCGCCGTCGGAATGGCCCTGGGCCTGCGGCACCAAGGCTCGCAGGCGAGGATCTACAACTTCCTCTCCGATGGCGAACTGGACGAAGGCTCCACCTGGGAAGCTGCCATGGGCGCGCACCACCACCAGCTGGGCAACCTGACCGCCATCGTGGATATCAACGCCCTCCAGGCCGACGGCAAGACGGACACGGTGCTGCGGACCGAACCGGTGAGCCAAAAGTGGGAAGCCTGCGGCTGGTACACCCAACGAGTGGACGGGAACAATGTCGCCGACCTGCTGCAGGCCTTCGACGACGCGGCGGCCCAGACTGCCGCCGTCGGACGTCCTTCGGTGATCCTCTGCGACACCAAGGTCGGCCGGGGCGTGCCGTTGCTCGAAGAGCGCGAAAAGGCCCACTTCATGCGCATCGAAGAAAACGAATGGCAGATCTGCCGCGAACAACTGACCGCAGGATTCGAAGGGAAAGCAGGCCAATGAGCACCGCCACCGCACCAAAGCTGAAAACATCGGCCATGATTGCCTCGTTCGCTGACCCGGGCCAGAAAACCGCCGCTGCCCCGTTCGGGCACGCGCTGGTCAGGGCCGCGCAGGAAAACGACAGGATCGTGGGCCTGACCGCCGACCTGGGCAAGTACACCGACATGCACATCTTCGCCCAGGCCTTTCCTGAGCGGTTCTTCCAGATGGGCATGGCCGAGCAACTGCTCTTCGGCGCCGCGGCAGGACTGGCCGAAACTGGTCTGGTGCCCTTCGCCTCCACCTACTCTGTTTTCGCCGCCCGGCGCGCCTATGATTTCCTCTGCCTGGACAGCGCCGAGCCGAACCTGAACGTGAATATCGTGGGCGGCCTGCCCGGTCTCACCACCGGGTACGGGCCCAGCCACCAGGCCACCGAGGACATGGCCATCTTCCGCGGGATGCCCAACCTGACCATCGTGGACCCCTGCGACTCGCTCGACATTGAACAGGCAGTCCCCCAACTGGCCGCCAGCACGGGACCCACCTATCTGCGGCTGCTGCGCGGCAACGTCCCCACCGTGCTGGACGAGTACGACTACACCTTCGAACTGGGCAAGGCGAAGGTGCTGCGCGGGGGTAACGACGTCGTCTTCGTCTCCAGCGGACTGATGACCATGCGCGCCCTGCAGGCAGCGGAAGCCCTGGCCGCCCACAACGTCGATGTCGCCGTCGTCCACGCCCCCACCATCAAGCCCTTCGACACCGCCACCGTCCTGGCCGAGCTGAACACCGACCGTTTGGCGCTCACCCTGGAGAACCACAGCGCGGTTGGTGGACTGTTCGAAACGGTGGCCTCGGCCGTTGTCACAGCCGGGCTGGGCAAGAAAGTGGTGCCGGTGGCCCTGCCGGACAAGTTCCTGGACGCCGGCGCCCTGCCCACCCTGCACGAGCGTTACGGCCTGTCCGTTCAGAAGGTCGTGGCGAAGGTCCTCGCCGAACTGGCCTGACCGGACCGCGGCGCGGGACCCGAACACAGCGCGGGATCCGGACACGGCGCGGCGCGGAGCCAGGGAGACGGCTCCGCGCTGCTGCCGTATCATCAAAGGCAAGAGCGACTGTAAACAGTCAACCACTGACATTGAGGAATAACCGATGGCCGGAACAACGGCATCCCTGCTCGGGCTGCAAAAGAAAAGCCTTCGCGAGCAGGCGCTCTCCGCCCTGCGGGCGGCCATTACCAGCGGAGAGCTGGAACCGGGCAGGCATCTGGTGGAAACGGAGCTTTCCGAGATGCTGCAAATCAGCCGCGGCACCCTGCGGGAAGCACTGCGCCAGCTGGAGCAGGAAGGCCTGCTTTCGGCAGGGCCCCGCGGGAGGCTTTCGGTGCGTCACCTGGACGCCAAGGAAATCCGCGACATCTACTCCGTCCGCGCCGCCCTCGAGTCCCTCGCCGCCCGAACGCTGTGCGAGCTGCCCGACCGCGAGCACATTCTCTCCTCGCTGCGGGCCGCCGTCGATGCGATGACCGCCGCGACCAAGGGCAGTCTCGAAGAACGCGTCGAATGCGACCTGGAGTTCCACCGGACCCTCTGCCGGCTGACCGGCAACGAAACGCTGCTCCACTCGTGGGAATCGCTGGAAGGTTCGATCCGGATGTCCATCATGTTCGCCGGGCAGGAAAAAGGCGTCAAGAACATGAGGGTGGACCGCCATCTCGAGATCGTGACCGCCATCGAAACCGGCGACGCTGCCCTGGCGCGGAAGACCATCCGTGAACATATGGACAGCGCCGCGGACAATCTGGTCGCATAGGCTCGCTCGCTGAGGGCGCTGGTGCCCCACGACGACGTGCCGGCGCTGCCTCACGGTGCTGCCGTCCCGGCGGACGCCGAAGCGGACTGACATAACGGGGGTCGCGCCAACAGGTCAGCCGGCCAGCCGCGCCGCCTCGGCCGCAGTCAGCTTGCCGTCCGAGATCCATACGGTGTAGGAGCGGGCAACCGATTCCCCCGCCGCCAGCTTCACCGGCCGTTCCCAGGCCAGTGCGGAACCGACCGCGGGATAGTCGGACATCCGCACGAACCACGGATCCTGCGCCTGAGGTGGTGCGGCGAATACCAGGCTGGCCGGG
>DATIMB010000300.1:0-4779 GCA_035475875.1 Micrococcaceae bacterium | reverse complement strand
GATGAGATCTTCTTGATCTCCTCATTCTGCGCCGCGCTGGCCTCGTTCTGCCGGTTCGTGGTCAGCGTGCCGTCCACCGTCAGCGCGTTCTGCAGCAGCTGCCGGAATGAATCCGCCCGGGCCGTGACGTTGTGCACATGGTCCTGGACGTCGCGCAGGTAGCGCTGCAGCTCGATGTCCACTCCGTATTTGGAGAAGCCGCTCTTGAGCGAGGCCATCATTTCGGTGAGCGGGTGGATGGCGCGCTGGAACTGGATGACTTCACGGGAGAGCTGGTAGATGCGCCGGGAAACGCCCGGGTCGCCGGCGAAAAGCTGGTCCTCGATCTCGTCGATGTCGTTCTCCAGGCCCGCAACCACGGGAGCGTAGTCGTCCACCACCTGGTCCAGCAGCGCGTAAAGCACTGCCTCCGGCCCGCGTGAGAGCAGCTCCGGGTTCTGCTCCAGCCGGTGCCGGACCTCGGCCACCCCGGCCGTTTCGGCGTGCCGGATGGTGATGACGAAGTCATCCCCGGTGAAGATGTGCAGCTCGCCGAACTCCACCACTTCCGCCTGGTCCAGGTAGCGTGCCGGCCGCAGCACGGTGAACAGGTTGCTGTCATAGCGCTCCATCTTGGGACGCTGGTGCGCCTTGATCGCGTCCTCCACCGCCAGCGGGTGCAGGCCGAACTCGGTGGCCACGGAGGCCATCTCCTCGGCGGTCGGCCGGTACAAGCCGATCCAGGCCATCCCGCCGCGCGCAGCCAGCGTCTCATAGGTCTGTTCCAGGCTGGTCGGATCCGCGGTGCGCCGCCCGTCGACGTAGACGGCGTTATCGATAATAGTCACTGCCCTATTATCCGCATCGGTTACTCCTGTCCGGCCATCCCGCCCAGCAGCGGCTGCACCCGATAGGGGATATGTTCGTGCAGGGCCAGCGACGTTTCCGTCCGGATCACCCCGCGGATGCGCAGCAGCGCCCGCAGCGCGGCCTGCAGATGGTGCACATCCTTTGCGGCGAGCCGGCACCAGATGTCGCCGCGGCCCGAGATCTCGTAGACCTCAAGCACCTGCGGCTGCTTGCGCAGCGCGGCAATGACTCCGTCCAACTCGCGGTGCGTGACCTCGATCGTGACAAAGGCGACGACGTCGTAGTCGATGGCGGCAAGGTCCACTTCGCGTCCGCCGTTGCGCAGCGTCCCGGAGCGGAGCAGCCGTTTAATGTGCGTCTGCACCGTATTGCGGGCTACGCCCAGCCGTTCGCTCAGCTCGCCGATCTGTGCCCGCGGATCGCGCACCAGCTCCAGCAGCAGCTTCAGGTCAAGGGCATCGAGTTTGCCCACCGCGATCACTCCTGTTCCGCTTCCGCCACCAATATTGATCAGAACAATCAATTGAGACCTCCTTCGGTGCCCGATCCGAAGGACTGACCTCATTGTATAGAGGAAATAGTACAGTTTCGGGCTCCAGAGGAAACCGTGACCCTGCCCAGGAAGGAAGCCTTGCCATGACGGTCTTCAGCGAACTGCGGATGCGTCCGGCGGCCGTGCCGGAAAGGCGTGCCGGCTGGGACGCCTCGGTGACGGCACGGCTGGTGCTGGCCGGTGTCGTCATCTTTACGCTGCTGGTCGGCGCCAACCTGGCCACGCCGCTCTACCCGCTGCTGCAGACCCGGCTGGGCATCAATTCGCTCGGCGTCACCCTGGCCTTTTCCAGTTATGTGCTCGCCCTGATCGCGGGGCTGGTGCTTGCCGGACACTGGTCGGACCATATCGGGCGGCGGGCCGCGCTGGTGCTTGCCGTGGTGGTCGGCCTGGCCGGCGGCCTTGTCTTCGGCACGGCGGAAAACCTGCCGATGCTGATGGCGGGGCGCGCCCTGCAGGGGATCGCGGTCGCGCTGGCCACGGGCGCCAGCTCCGCCGCGCTACGGGATCTGCTGCCCACCCGGCCGGAGTGGGCCTCCCGGTTCACCCTGCTCTCCTCCGCCGGCGGAGTTGCCGCCGGACCCGTGATCGGCGGAGTGCTGTCCCTGCTGCCGGACCACACGCTGACGCCCTTCGTAGTCCATTCCGTGGTCCTCTGCCTGCTCCTGGTGCCGCTGCTGGCATTGCGCGCGCGGCCCGCTGTCCGGCCCGCACCGCAAGGGACCGCGCTGGCCGCCTTGCGCCCTCACCGGCCCTCGGTTTCCGGCGAGGCCCGCGGCTCCTTCTGGATGGCCTCCGTGACGGGCTTCCTGAGCTTTGCTGTGTTCGGCTTCTGCCTTTCCCTGGCACCGGGTTACTTCGCCCACATTGTGCACGCTGATTCCCGGCCGCTGATCGGGCTGTTGGCGGCGCTGACCCTGGGCGCCTCCGCACTGAGCCAGCTGCTGGCGGTGCGCGGGCGCTTCCTGGTTCCGGCCGGACTGGCGGTGCTGGCCATTTCGGTGGTCCTGCTGGCCGTCTCCGGTGCCATCGTCTCCCCGTGGCTGCTGGTGCTGGCCAGCCTCAGCGCGGGCGTGGGCCAGGGCATCGCCTTCCGCGTGGTGTTCAACGATGTTGCCAGCAAGGTGGAACCGGCACGGCATGCGCAGATCATCAGCACCGTCTACATGATCACCTACCTGGGCAGCGCCATTCCGGTGATAGGCATGGGCGCGGTGGCCAGCGTCTGGGGACTGCCGACGGCGGTGGTGTGCTTTGTCATTCCGGTCGCCGCCGCGTGCGGCGGCCTCGCCGTCGTCGCCCTCCGCAGGGCCCTCCGCCCGGTTCAGCTGCGAGGTAAGAAGGCTTAGGCGGCGGCAAAGGGGGTCTCCCACTTGCAAAGATCCGGTTGCAAACAATCAGTTGCAAAGAACTCATTGCAAAGGTTTCTTTGCACGCGTAGACTCACGCCATGAGCGAAGAACTACAGGGCTCCGAGTCGGCGGGAGAGCCCGGCGGATTCCCCGTCCGCCAGGTGGACGTCGCCTCGCTGAAGGCCCTGGCGCACCCGCTTCGGGTCCAGATCCTTGAGATGCTCTCCCGGCACGGGGCGCAAACCGCCTGCAGTCTCGGTGAGATGCTCGGCGAGTCCAGCGGATCCACGAGCTACCACCTCCGCCAGTTGGCCAAACATGACTTTGTTCGCGAGGTGGAGGGCAAGGGCACGGCCCGGGAGCGCTGGTGGGAGCGGCCCAAAGGGGCCATCGAGATCGGCAGCCGCGACCTGTCCCAGAATCCTGCCACAGGCGAAGCGTCCCGGCTGGTCAGCCGCGAGTTCGAACGTATCCGGGCAGCGGCGCTGGCGGAGTTCATGGAGCGCGGTTGTGATCTGCTGCCGCCGGAGTGGTCGGATGCGGCCACCATCGACAGCGCCAACGCCCGCCTCACCGCGGCCCAACTCCGCCGCTACACCCGAGAAGTGGAAGCCTTCGGGCGCCGTTTACTGGAGGAACTGCGCAGCGAAGGTGAGCAGGAAGATGCTCGTCCGGTGCAGATCCACTTCAATGCCTTCCCGCTGAGCGACGGCTCCACCGGGCCGGTCGGCACCGGCGCCACGTAGCCGCGGCCGGTCTTCGTTCATGAACGAAGACGGCGGCCAGCACATCCGGCAGTAAATGAGCCAGAACTAAATCCATCAGTCAGCAAACGATCAGTGCGCAAAGGAACCACCATGAGCATTTCCTCAGCATCACGTCTGCCCCGCCGCCGTCCCAGCGTCGTGGCCGCCCTGGCCAACCACGCCGGCGTTGCCCTGCAGAACTGGGCCAGCCGCCGCACCACGGCCTCCGTCGACGCCCTGCTGTACCAGGCGGAGCAGCAGGAGCGGCGCGAGCGGGAGGGTGCGGCGCTGCACGACGGGCTGCTGCGCTAGCACGACGACGACGGCAGGTCCTACCGCCGTCGGTCCCCGGCGCGACGACGATGGCCGCGTCGCGCCGTCGTCGGGCATCAGGCTCCGCCTGCATCGTCCCGCTCCGTCGTCCTCGGGCATCCCGCTCCGCCTGCATCCGTCCCGCTCCGCCGGCACCATACCTTTCGCCGGCTACGTCGGCAACGGCCCCGCGTGGCCGGGCATATGGCTAAAGACCAGGGTTGTCTCGGTGTGGCCCACCACCGGATCCGTGGTCAGGTTGTCCAGTACCCAGTCCCGCAGCACGTCGGTGTTGGGCACGGCAATGTGCAGCAGATAGTCCACCGATCCTGAGACGTGGAAGGTTGAGAGCACCTCCGGCAGGCGCGGGACCGTTCCGGTGAAGCGGTCGATCTGGTCCCGGTCGTGGGCGCGGAGGCGGACCGCTATCAGCGCCTGCACAGAGCGTCCGATCGCTGCCAGGTTCAACTTCGCTTCGAAGCCCTCGATGACTCCGCGGTCTATCAACGACCGCGTCCGCATCAGCGCTGTGGAGGGCGCGATCCCCACGGCATCGGCAAGGTCCCGGTTGGTGATCCGGGCGTCGGCCCCCAAGGCGTCAATGATCTGCCGGTCGAGGGCGTCCAGAGCTGCCGAATTTCCTACAGGTGCTGCGGATTCACGCCGAACATTCTTCGCTGCTGACACCTAGGTACGCTCCGTCGCCGTCCAGAAGGATCGAGATTGCCCTCGATTTGTTTTGTTTGTTCGCCATCGTACCAATCTGCCGAATTATTGCACCATACTTGTCGGATTCAATGGCGAATATTTCCTGCACCGCGTAGTCGCGGCGGGCAAACGATAGGCGGTTATTCATGCTCGGTCCTGATTCTCTTGCTGTCCACGCAGGCCGGGACGGCCTCACGTCCCAGGGCGTACATGCCCTCCCCCTCGACCTGTCCACCACGGCGCCCCTACCCTCGGTACA
>DATIMB010000299.1:0-3559 GCA_035475875.1 Micrococcaceae bacterium | reverse complement strand
GCCGTGGTGCACGGCTGCACGGTGGAGGACAACTGCCTGATCGGCATGGGTGCCACGGTAATGAATGGCGCCGTTATCGGTGAAGGTTCACTGATAGCGGGCGGAGCGGTGGTACTGGAAGGTGCAAGCATCCCGCCGCGGTCCCTGGTGGCAGGCGTTCCCGCCAAGGTCCGGCGTGGACTGAGCGACCAGGAGTACGAAGGCGTGCGGCAGAACGCCGCCCATTATGTGGAACTGGCCCAGGCGCACAAAAAGATCCAAAGGTAATGCGTTCAACACGAACGCGCACATTGCGTTCACTTCTTGACTACAAAGTCGGATTGATGCAGTCTTCTGTACATGGCCACAGAAGACCGCTCGATGACGAGGCGAACCCGTAATCCAGGATCGCAATCGGCGCTGCGCCAGTTGAACCAGCAGCGCATCATCGAGACCCTGCTCGGAAGCGGCCCCTCAACCCAGGCGGAGATCTCCCGCTACACCGGCCTTTCCACCGCCACGGTATCCAACATCGTCAAAAGCATGGCCGAAAGCGGCCTCATCTCCACCTCCCCCACCACGAGTTCAGGCCGGCGCGCACTCTCCGTCCGACTGAACGGAAACGGGGCCATCGCCGCCGGCATCGACTTCGGCCGAAGCCACGTGCGTGTTGTGCTGGCCAGTCTCGGGTACCGGGTGGTGGCCGAGCGAGCCATCCCCCTGCCGCTGGGCCACAAGGCCAGCGAAGGCATCCAGGCCGCGTCGGATCTGCTCACCAAACTCATGAACGAGGCAGGCATCCAGCGAAGCTCCATCATCGGCGCGGGCGTGGGGATTCCCGGTCCGATCGACCGGCGCAGCGGCACGGTCATCCAGGGCGCCATTCTGCCCGAATGGGTGGGCATCCCCATCCTGGAAAGGCTGGCGGACACCCTGAATTTCCCTGTCTACGCAGACAACGACGCAAACCTGGGTGCCCTCGCCCAGGTCACCTGGGGGCCCCACGGAGCGGTCAGCAATCTGATGTTCCTCAAGATCGGCAGCGGCATCGGCGCCGGCCTGATCCTCAATGGGGCACCGTACTACGGCAACATCGGCGTCACGGGGGAAATCGGCCATGCCACCATCTCCGAGCACGGCCTGATCTGCCGCTGCGGGAACCGCGGCTGCCTGGAAACGGTAGCCTCGACAGCCATCATGATCGAACTTCTCAGCCGTGGGGCACCCGCGCCGATCACGGTCGACGACATCGTCCGGCGCGCGCTGGCCCGCGACGCGGCGACGCTGCGGGTGATCGACGACGCCGGGGTGGCCGTGGGCAGGGCGGTAGCGAATGTGGCCAACCTGATCAACCCGGAGGTGATCGTCGTCGGCGGCCCCCTGGCCGAACTCGGCGATGCGCTGCTGGCCCCCATCCGCCGCGGCCTTTTGCGCCACGCCGTGCCTGTGGTGGGCGAAAGCACGCAGCTCGCCATGTCCTCGCTGGGCGATCGGGCGGAGGCCCTCGGGGCGGCCGCGCTGGTCTTCCAGCAGCAGGGCCTGGCCTCTTCCGGCACCAGGACGCCGGACCGCAAAGAAACCGCCGTTACCTAAGCGTTGCGTTAAAGACTTGACGACAAGCGCGTGAGCTAGTTTACTTTTTCAAAGCAGATCCGCAGGATGCCCCGAGGCAGACATCGGGAGCAGACAGTAGGAGAAGCTGCAGTTCCAGGCAGATCATTGCCAGCAGATCAATTTCAGGACAAAGAAGTCGTTTTTGGAGGCGAACACGTCATGGCGTCCAGCAGCCCAGTAATCCTGGAGATGCGCTCCATCACCAAGGAGTTCCCGGGAGTTAAAGCCCTCTCCAACGTATCCATCACGGTCCGGGCGGATGAGATCCATGCGATCTGCGGTGAGAACGGAGCCGGCAAGTCCACGCTGATGAAGGTGCTGTCCGGGGTATATCCGCACGGCACCTACGACGGCGAGATCGTGTACCAGGGCGAGGTGTGCGAGTTCAAGGACATCCGTGCCAGCGAGCACGCCGGCATCGTGATCATCCACCAGGAACTGGCCCTGATCCCCGAGTTGTCCATCATGGAAAACATCTTCCTGGGCAACGAGCCGACCAAATTCGGTGTCATCGACTGGAACCAGGCCCGCCGTTTATCGGTTGAACTGCTGGCCCGTGTGGGACTACGGGATGATCCGGATACCCCGGTCAAGGAGATCGGGGTGGGGAAGCAGCAGCTGGTGGAAATCGCCAAGGCGCTGAACAAGTCCGTCAAGCTGCTCATCCTGGACGAACCGACTGCGGCCCTGAACGAATCCGATTCCCAGCACCTGCTGGACCTGATCCGCGGCCTCAAGGGCAAGGGCATCAGCTCCATCATGATTTCGCACAAGCTCAACGAAATCGAGCAGGTGGCCGATTCCATCACCATCATCCGCGACGGCAAAACGATCGAAACCCTGGACGTCAAGGCCGACGGCGTCGACGAGGACCGGATCATTAAGGGCATGGTGGGCCGGACCCTTGAGTCGCGGTTCCCGGACCACGAGCCGCGGATCGGCGAGGTCTTCTTCGAGGTCAAGGACTGGACCGTGGCCCACCCGCAGATCGCCGACCGGCTGGTCTGCAAGGGCTCCAACTTCAACGTCCGGCGCGGCGAGATTGTGGGCTTCGCCGGGCTGATGGGTGCCGGCCGCACCGAGTTGGCCCGCTCCATTTTCGGCCGCTCCTACGGCAATTTTGTGCAGGGCCAGATCTTCAAGGACGGCAAGGAAATCACCCTCAAGACGGTGCCGCAAGCCATTCACCATGGCATCGGTTACCTCACCGAGGACCGGAAAAGCCTGGGGCTGAACCTGCTGGACGACATCAAAACCACCACCGTTTCGGCCGACCTGGAAAAAGTCTCCCGAAACATGGTGGTGGACATCAACAAGGAATACGCTGTCGCGGAGGACTACCGCAAGAGACTGAGGACCAAGACGCCCAGCGTTGACGAGGGGGTCTCCAAACTCTCGGGCGGAAACCAACAAAAGGTGGTGCTGGCCAAATGGATGTTCACCGATCCCGATCTGCTGATCCTGGACGAACCCACCCGCGGCATCGACGTCGGGGCAAAATACGAGATTTACGGCATCATCCAGCAACTCGCCAACCAGGGTAAGGGCGTGATTGTGATTTCCTCCGAACTGCCCGAACTGCTGGGCATCTCCGACCGGATCTACACCATCTTCGAAGGCGCAATCACCGGAGTCCTGAACAAGGACCAGGCCAGCCAGGAGAGCCTGATGAAACTTATGACCGCGGCCAAGAAGACCGCCTGACCGCCGGAAGATATAGGACCAAAACAATGAACGCGCTCAAACAGCTCTTCGGCGGGAACACCCGCCAGTTCGGGATGATCTTCGCCCTGATCGTGCTGATCATCTTCTTCCAGTTCATGACGGGCGGGCTGACGCTCACCCCGGACAACGTCATCAACCTCTTCAACGGCAACGCCTACATCCTGATCCTGGCCATCGGCATGGTGCTGGTCATCATCGCCGGCCACATCGACCTCTCCGTCGGCTCCATCGCCGCCTTCGT
>DATIMB010000298.1:0-2244 GCA_035475875.1 Micrococcaceae bacterium | reverse complement strand
GCCGGGCCACCGGGTGTGCGGGGACTTCGGCACGGCCGGCAAAGTCGGCCGCGAAAAACGGCAGCATCGGCGCCAGCACGGTGGACACGAGCAGGCCCAGCGAGCCGATCAGGGCCACGAGGAAGCCCAGTGAGTAACCGGCCACGGTGCTCAGGAAGAAGAAGGCAGCGGCAAAGGCGGCCACCACGGAGGCGAACTGGTCCACCGACAGGGATCCGATCCGCATCCCGGATCCGCTGTTTTTCGGGGCGAGCCGGCGCGCCAGGAACAGGCCCGCCACCACCAGCGGCAGCACAATCCCGATGCCGATGAAGAACAGGGAAGCGCCGTTCCACAGGTTCGGTCCCCGGAAGGAGCGGACAATCGGCAGCAATGACCCGACCAGCATGACCAGTACCGAGGCCAGGACGACGACGTCGCGCAGCGGAAAGGGACCCAGGACCGCAGGTTGGGTAGCCGTCCCGCCCGCCGTCTGGCCCGCCGTCGTCGTATTTCTTTCCGGCCTGGGCCCATCCCCGTGCGGGTCAAACTCCTGCTCAGTCATTGCATGCTCCTCGCCCGACGGCCAGGGAACGACCGACCGAAACGTCTGTCAGTAGTACCGTCCATCATCGCGCCGAACGGTTCTGGTTATAGTCACGATTCTGTTACAGCCTAGTGAAACGGAAAGGACAACTCTAGACGAGGGTCACATCCTGTGACCGAGGACACGGGCGGCGGCCATGGGGCACTAAGGTGGCAGGGGAACCAAAACACGTGCGGACGGTACCGATGATGCATTTGCGCAGCAGGCCTGCCGCCAGCACCCGTAGGGAAAATGAAGGGGTTATAGATGTCCCAGGAGAACGCCATTCCTGCCACCGGTACCGCCACCAACAGCCACGGCGGCGACGCACTGGAAAACCTGTTGCATGAGAACCGCCGCTTCGCGCCGAGCGAGGAGTTCGCCGCCGACGCCGTCGTTGGCGCGGATGAATATGCCAAGGCAGCGGATGCTCCGGCCTTCTGGGCCAGGCAGGCCCGTGAGCTGCTGACCTGGGACAAGGACTTCAGCGCGGACCTGGACTGGTCCAATCCGCCGTTTGCCAAGTGGTTCGTGGGCGGGGAGGTCAACGCGGCGTACAACGCGCTGGACCGGCATGTGGAGAACGGCCTCGGGGACCGGGTGGCGATCTATTTCGAGGGCGAGCCGGGGGATACCCGGACGTACACATACGCGCAGCTGACCGAGGAGGTCAAGAAGGCGGCGAACGCCTTCGAAGCCCTGGGCGTGGCCAAGGGCGACCGGGTGGCGGTCTATCTGCCGATGATCCCCGAGGCCGTGATCACGCTGTTGGCATGCGCCCGGATCGGCGCCGTTCACTCGGTGGTCTTCGGCGGGTTCTCGGCGGAAGCGCTGCGCTCCCGGATCGACGACGCAGAGGCCAAGCTGGTGGTCACCTCGGACGGCACCTACCGGCGCGGCAAGCCCAGCGCGCTCAAGCCCGCCGTGGATGAGGCGCTGGGCAAGGAGGGGCACACCGTGGAGCACGTCGTCGTCGTCAGGCGCAACGGCCAGGACGTGGCCTGGACCGAGGGCCGGGACCTGTGGTGGGACGATACCGTTGGCGCCGCCTCCGCCGAGCACACCGCCGTCGGACATGACTCCGAGCACCCGCTGTTCATCCTGTACACCTCAGGCACCACCGGCCGGCCGAAGGGCATCCTGCACACCACCGGTGGCTACCTCACCCAGACCGCCTACACGCACAAGGCCGTCTTCGACCTGCATCCGGAGACCGACGTGTACTGGTGCACGGCCGACGTCGGCTGGGTCACCGGGCACTCCTACGTCGCCTATGCCCCGCTGGTCAACGGCGCCACCCAGCTGATGTATGAGGGCACGCCTGATTCCCCGCACCAGGGCCGCTGGTGGGAGCTGGTGGAAAAGTACAAGGTCTCCATCCTCTACACCGCCCCGACCGCGATCCGGACCTTCATGAAGTGGGGCCGGGACATTCCGGACCGATACGACCTGTCGTCGATCCGGGTGCTGGGCTCGGTGGGCGAGCCGATCAATCCCGAGGCGTGGATGTGGTACCGCGATGTGATCGGCGGCAACGCCGGCAGGAACGGCGAGCGCAAAGAGAGCCCGGCGCCGATCGTGGACACCTGGTGGCAGACCGAGACCGGCGCCATCATGGTGGCCCCGTTGCCCGGCGTCACCGCCACCAAGCCTGGCTCCGCGCAGACGCCGCTGCCGGG
>DATIMB010000297.1:0-3275 GCA_035475875.1 Micrococcaceae bacterium | reverse complement strand
TCCCGCCTCCCGGGCCGCCTTGAGGGCGTATTCCTGCAGCCGCTGCCGGCTGGCGGGCCAGGCCCCGATGATCGCCTGCCACAGCAGGTTCTCCAGCGGCCCGTCGGGCAGCGGGGCCAGCCCGCGCAGCCGTTCCAGCAGGTCGGTCCACTCGGTGGGGAATTCGGACAGCAAGGAGATCCGGGCCCGGACGTCCTCGCTGCGCTTGGTGTCGTGCGTGCTGAGCGTATTCATCGTCAGCGGCTCGCGTTCCTGCCGCCCGGCCATGAATTCATGGAATTGGCGCGGCGACCGGGACCAGACCGAGGGATCGGCGCCCACCTCGGTCAGGGAGGTGAGCCGGCTGTAGCGGTAGAACGCGCAGTCCTCCACACCCTTGGCCATCACCATTCCGGAGGTCTGCTGGAACCGTACCGCCAGCTGGTCGCCTGTTGCGGTGCCCTCTGCGGCGGCGTCCGGCGGGTGGCCTGCGGAGGAGAGGATCGGCAAAAGGATGTCCAGGGCCGGGGCAAGGTCCGGACGACGGCGGCGTGCGGCTTGGGCGGCGCGCTCCAGGTGTTCCCGGCCAAAGGGAAGGTAGGTGCGGTAGACCTCGAAGTTGCTGATCAGTTCCGCGAGCGCATCCTCCACCGCATCTGGTTCCGCCGGCGCCCCGGCTGGAACCAGCCGCGCCAGCCGGCGGATCTCGGAGTTGAGCATGCCGTCCGCTACGGCCCGTTTGGTGCTATGGACCAGGTCCCGGTAGTCGCACTGGGCTCCGCCGCGCAGTTTGGTATCCAGCGCCGTGAGCGGCTGTTCGCCGGCAGGATCCACGAAGAGGCGGTCCAGCTGCGCCAGCGCGTCATAGCCGGTGGTCCCCTCGCAGCGGAAATCCGCCGGCAGCAGCTCGCCCGGTTCCAGGATCTTTTCCACCAGCACGTACGCGCCGCCGCTGGCTTCCTTGAGCCGCTGAAGGTAGCCGGCCGGATCGGCCAGCCCGTCCGGGTGGTCCACCCGCAGCCCGTCCACCCAGCCCTGCCGCACCCAGTGCAGGATCCGCTCGTGGGATTCGTCAAAGACCCAAGGCACCTCCACCCGGATCCCGGCCAGGCTGTTGACGGCAAAGAACCGCCGGTAGTTCAGTTCGTGATCCGCCCGGCGCCAGTCCACCAGTTCATAGTGCTGGCGGGCGTGCACCTCCCTCGCCCAGGCGCTTGCGGAACCGCCCATGCCCGGCCCGCCGTCGTCGTACGTTCCGTCCGCCAGCGGAAACCGGTGCTCAAAATAGCGCAGCTCCGCGACGCCCGGCTCCCCGGCGGCCACCACCTCCAGCTTGTCCAGGTCCGCGTCGGATCCCAGCACCGGCAGCCGGACCTTCCCGGCGCCGGCCTCCCAGTCCACATCGAAGGCCTCCGCGTACCGCGAGTTCCGGCCGTCCTTGAGCAGGGACCACCACCAGGGGTTGTGCGCCGGGACGGCCACGCCCATGTGGTTGGGCACAATGTCCAGCAGGATTCCCATACCGGCCGCATGCGCCCTGCGGGCCAGCTCGGCCAGGTCCTCTTCGCTGCCGCGGGCAGGATCCAACAGGGACGGGTCAACGACGTCATAGCCGTGCGCCGAACCGTCCTCGGCCTTGAGCAGCGGAGACAGGTAGATCCAGTCCACGCCCAACTCGGCCAGGTACTCAACCTGCTTGGCCGCATCGGCCAACGTGAACCCGGGGTGGATCTGCAGCCGGTAGGTGGAGGCGGGAGTTTTCATGAACCGGTTCCCTTCGCGGTAGGTGATTCGTGGGTGGGGACTCCTGGGTGGTGCCTGCTGGGTGGCTCCTACGCCTGGCTGGGCGTACCGCGGCCGTCCCGCGGCCAGCCGGCGCGCAGGCGTAGGAGGCCCGCGGCAGCGGTCAGGTTTCGGGGTCCATCTCCGTGTTTGTTCCTGCCAGCACCGCCAGCGAGGCGGCCACCGAGTGGTCCGGTTCCTCGACGGCACCGGAATGGGCGCGCAGCACCACCATGGCCTTGGCGGAGACCCCCAGCGCCGCGCCGGCGTCAAGGACCTGGGTGTCCGCGTACTCGCCGGCCGTATCGATCACCACATCCCATTGAGGCGCGTATTCGGCCGGTGGCAGCGTAAAGTCCACGGTGTCGTCGTGCGCGTTGAAAAAGAGCAGGAAGTTAACGTCGGTAATGCGGCGGCCCCGCGAGTCCACGCCGCCGATTCCGTCGCCGTTGAGGAACACGCCGATGGTGCGGCCAAAGCCGCTCCCCCAGTCTTCGGGCAGCATCTCCTTGCCGTCGGCGTTCAGCCACACGATGTCCGGCAGCTTCTCGCCCTGGCCGCGCCGCACCGGCCGGCCGTCAAAGAAACGGCTGCGGCGGAAGGTGGGGTGTTCGTGCCGGAGCCGGCTGAGTGCCGCGGTGAACTCCACCAGCGGCAGGTCCGCGGTGTCCCAGTGGATCCAGGTCAGCTCAGAGTCCTGGCAGTAGCCGTTGTTGTTGCCCTGCTGGCTGCGGCCCAGTTCATCGCCATGCAGGATCATCGGCACGCCCTGTGAGAGCAGCAGTGTGGCCAGGAAGTTGCGCTGCTGGCGGGCGCGCAAGGCCAGGACCTTGGCGTCATCCGTGGGACCCTCCACGCCGCAGTTCCAGGACCGATTGTGGGATTCGCCGTCGTTGTTGCCCTCGCCGTTGGCCTCGTTGTGCTTTTCGTTGTAGGAGACCAGATCCGCGATGGTGAAGCCGTCATGGGCGGTGACAAAGTTGATGGAAGCCACCGGACGCCGTCCGGAGTGCTCGTAAAGGTCCGAGGAGCCGGTCAGCCGGGAAGCGAACTCGCCCAGCGTTGCCGGTTCGCCGCGCCAGAAATCCCGGACCGTGTCCCGGTATTTGCCGTTCCATTCCGTCCACTGCGGCGGGAAGTTGCCCACCTGGTAGCCACCGGGGCCCACGTCCCAGGGTTCGGCGATGAGCTTGACCTGGGAGACCACCGGGTCCTGCTGGATCAGTTCAAAGAAGGTGGACAGTTTGTCCACGTCGTAAAACTCGCGGGCCAGGGTGGACGCCAGGTCGAAGCGGAAGCCGTCCACGTGCATTTCGGTGACCCAGTAGCGCAGCGAGTCCATCAGCAGCTGCAGGGCGTGCGGGTTGCGCACGTTCAGTGAGTTTCCGGTACCGGTGTAGTCCATGTAGTACTGTTCGTCGTCGTCCACCAGCCGGTAGTAAGCCGCGTTGTCGATGCCTCGGAAGGACAGCGTGGGGCCAAGATGGTTGCCCTCCGCGGTGTGGTTGTAGACC
>DATIMB010000296.1:0-5734 GCA_035475875.1 Micrococcaceae bacterium | reverse complement strand
CGCTTCGTCTTCAGCTCGAGCGCGACCGTCTACGGCGACCCCGAATCGCTGCCGATCCGCGAGGACGCGAGGCTGCAGGCGACGAACCCGTACGGGCGCACGAAGCTGATGGCCGAGCAGATCCTCGCCGACCTCGGCGCGGCCGACGAACGCTGGCACATCGCACTGCTGCGCTACTTCAACCCGGTCGGCGCGCACCCCTCGGGCCGGATCGGCGAAGACCCGCAGGGCATCCCCAACAACCTTGTTCCGTTCATTGCCCAGGTCGCGGTCGGACGGCGGGAAAAGCTGATGGTGTTCGGCGGCGACTACGACACCCCGGACGGGACCTGCCAGCGCGACTACATCCACGTCGTGGACCTTGCCGCAGGCCACGTCGCTGCCCTGAACCACATCGCCGGCCGCGCCGGAGTTCGCCGCTGGAACCTCGGCTCCGGCCACGGCTCCTCGGTGCTGGAAGTGCTGCGCGCGTTCGAAAAGGCCGCGGGTAAACGCATCCCGTATGAGATCACGGCCCGCCGGGCCGGCGACCTGCCCGCTTTCTGGGCCGACGCCTCCTCCGCCCTGGCAGACCTCGGCTGGTCCACCACCAAGACCGTGGACCAGATGTGTGAGGACCACTGGCGCTGGCAGAAAAACAACCCGGAGGGCTACAACTCCTGACCCCACCCATTGCTCCGTAAGTGCCGTTATCAGGCCTTAAAACGGCACCTACGGAGCAATCGATGGTGATTAACGACGTCGGCCGCGCTCCTCCTCGAAGGGGCGCGGCCGGCGTCGTACTGCTGTGGTGTCAGTACACCGCTACACCGAGGGGTAGTTACGCTCCGCCTCACCGATGTACAACTGGCGCGGGCGGCCGATCTTGGTGTTCGGGTCGCTGATCATTTCGCGCCACTGGGCAATCCAGCCCGGCAGGCGGCCGATGGCGAACAGGACCGTGAACATCTTCTCCGGGAAGCCCATGGCCTTGTAGATCAGGCCGGTGTAGAAGTCCACGTTCGGGTAGAGCTTGCGCTCGATGAAGTACTGGTCCGTCAGGGCCACCTCTTCGAGCCGCATGGCGATGTCCAGCAGTTCGTCGTTGCCGCCCAGCTTGGCCAGGATCTCGTGCGCCGTGGCCTTGACGATCTTGGCGCGGGGGTCGTAGTTCTTGTAGACCCGGTGCCCGAAGCCCATCAGCTTCACGCCGGCTTCCTTGTTCTTCACCCGCTCCACGAACTTCTCCACCGGCTCGCCGCTGGCCTGGATCTGGCGCAGCATGTTCAGCACGGCCTCGTTGGCGCCGCCGTGCAGCGGACCGAAGAGGGCGTTGATGCCGGCGGAGATGGAGGCGAACATGTTCGCGTTGGAGCTGCCCACCAGGCGCACTGTGGAGGTGGAACAGTTCTGCTCATGGTCCGCATGCAGGATCAGCAGCAGGTCCAGCGCCTTGACCACCGTGGGGTCAACGTCGTATGGCTCGGCGGGCAGGCCGAAACTCAGGCGCAGGAAGTTCTCCACCAGATTCATCGAGTTGTCCGGGTAGAGCATCGGCTGGCCCAGCGACTTCTTCAGCGCGTAGGCCGCGATCACCGGCATCTTGGCCAGCAGCCGGTAGGTGGACAGTTCCACCTGCTCGTCGTCGAACGGGTCCAGCGAGTCCTGGTAGAACGTGGACAGCGCGGAGACCGCAGAGGAGAGCACCGGCATCGGGTGAGCGTCCCGCGGGAAACCGCCGAAGAAGCCCTTCAGGTCCTCGTGCAGCAGCGTGTGCCGGCGGATCCGCTCGTCGAAGCCTGCCAGTTCGGCCGGGCTGGGCAGGTTGCCGTAGATCAGCAGGTAGGAAACCTCCAGGAAGCTGGAGTGCTCGGCCAGTTCCTCGATCGGGTAGCCGCGGTAACGCAGGATCCCCTTGTCGCCGTCTATGTAGGTGATGGCGGAGGTGGTGGCTGCGGTGTTCATGAACCCAGGGTCGAAGGTGACCGCTCCGGTGTCCTTCAGGAGTTTGGAAACGTCGTAGCCGTCGTTCCCCTCTGCGGCCTTGATCCGCGGCAGTGCCAGCTCTCCGCCGTCGTAGCGCAGGGTGGCGACCGTCGATTCAGTCATGGAGTCCCCTTCATGAGGTTGCCCAGCCCCTTCGCAGGGGCATTGTTTAGATCTATGCGGACGGCTCCGTGCGCCGGTCGCGGTGGTTGGACCGTCTAACCAAACGGGGAACAGATTGTCGGATCCTTGTTGGATCGCGGCATAGAACACTGCTATAGAAACGCTGTTAAGAAACTACCTCCCAGCAGGCTCTCAGGCTAATCGGTAAGCCTGCTGTGGCCTGCTCCGGGGCGGAAAAGTGAGCACTGTCACGCTGCGGGGACCAGCCGGGCCACCGCCGCGTCGATCCGTTCATCCGCGCCGGTGAGCGCCACCCTGATGAAACCCCTGCCCGCTTCGCCGTAGAAAACGCCCGGGCCCACCAGGATGCCCAGCTCCGCCAGCCTGCCCACCGTGGTCCAGGTGTCTTCCCCTGCGGTGCACCACAGGTACAGTCCCGCCTCCGAGTGCCGGACCTCCAGGCCGAAGCGCTGCAGCGCCGGCAGCAGCCGCTCCCGGCGCGAGCGGTACAGCGCCTTCTGCGCCACCACATGGGCTTCATCCCCCAGCGCCACCCGCATGGCCTGCTGCACCGGGTACGGCACGATCATGCCCGCGTGCTTGCGGCTGTTCACCAGGTTGGCCACCAGCGACGGGTCGCCGGCGACGAAGGCGGCCCGGTAGCCGGCGACGTTGGATTGCTTGCTCAAGGAGTACACGGCCAGCAGCCCGTTTGTGGAACCGGCGCAAACCTCGGGCTGCAGGATACTGGGGACGGCCTGGCCCCCACGTTCCGGATCCCACTGCCCCCATCCCAGCTCGGCATAACACTCGTCCGAGGCCACCACCGCGTCCAGCTCGCGGGCCTGGGCCACCAGCGCTGCCAGCTCGGCTGCGGTGCGGACAATCCCGGTGGGGTTGCCCGGCGAATTGACCCAGACCAGACGGACCCGGGCCCGGGTTGCCGCATCCAACTCGTCCAGCGAATCGGCGGCGACGGGGGTGGCCCCGGCCAGCAGGGCGCCCATGTCATAAGTGGGGTAGGCAACGGTGGGACGGACGACGACGTCCCCGGCTCCCAGCCCCAGCAGCAGCGGGAGCCACGCCACCAGTTCCTTGGAACCGACAGTGGGCATCACGGCTTCCGGGTCCAGGCCGGGCACGTTCCGTCGCCGGGCAAACCAGTCCACCACGGCCTGGCGCAGCGCCGGTGTCCCGTGTGTGGTGGGATAGCCCGGCGCATCCGCAGCGGCTCTAAGCGCGTCCTGGATCAGTTGCGGGGTCGGGTCCACCGGTGTGCCGATCGACAGGTTGACCACGCCGCCGGGATGCTCGGATGCCTTCTGCAGATAGGGCGCCATCGCGTCCCAGGGGTATTCGGGCAGCCGGAGCCCATATGAGGCGGCCGCGGTGGTGCCGGGCTTCGCGGCGTTGCCCGGGGCGGCGGCGTTGATCGGGGTGGCGTTGATTGCGTCGGCGGTGGGCTGGGCGGAGCCGGGCTGCGGTGCTGTCATGGGCGGAGGGTCAGCCCTGGTTCTGTGGCGGAAGCACAGCAATAATCGGGTGGTCGCGGTGCGTGTTGCCGATCTTCGCGGCACCGCCCGGGGACCCCAGTTCATCGAAGAACTCCACGTTGGCCTTGTAGTACTCCGCCCATTCCTCCGGCGTGTCATCCTCGTAGTAGATGGCCTCAACAGGGCAGACCGGTTCGCAGGCGCCGCAGTCAACGCACTCGTCGGGGTGGATGTAGAGCGAACGCTCACCCTCATAGATGCAGTCGACGGGGCACTCTTCAATGCAGGCCTTGTCTTTGACATCCACGCACGGCTGCGCGATTACATACGTCACGTCCCGACCTTTCATACGAACTTTGCCCGGTCTGCGGGCTGGATTGGTTCCATTATCCCCCACCGCCGGATGGGCCACCTACATTGAAGACCTACTATGAACAGGTGGACAGGGCCATTGAGACATTGCGGCAGCTGCCGTTGGGGACCCGGGTGGTGGTCCGCTACAGGATCGCTGGCGGTGCGCCGGGTCAGGTGCCGGGGACTTCCGGTGGGTCGGCAATAGGCTCCCTCGGACCGACAGCCTCCACCCAGGGGTCCGGGCCGACAGGACGTGCGGAGGGGGCCGGGCCGACAGCGTCCGCGCAGGCCTCCGGCGTCCCGACGGAATCCCCACGTCTGGAGCGGCAACCGCGGCTGACCGACGTTCTCGGCTTCCTGACCGCGGTGGACGAGCAGACCTGTACGGTACAGACCAAGTCCGGGGACGTCGTCGTGATCCTGGCCAGTGTCCAGACCGCCAAAGCAGTACCACCGGCTCCGGAACCGCGGGTGCGCCGTTCCCCCGAGCACTGATCCCTTCTGCTACTTCTCCGTCACTAACAACCACCCCCAGACCTTGGGACCGTTCTGCTCAATGACAGGTGCCAGTCGATGAGCAGGACGGGTTCCTGCTCATCGAGCAAGCCAACTCATTGAGCACGTTGCACCTGCCGCGCCGAAGGTCTCCCTGCCTGCACCGTTTGCATCGCTTCGCGGACCAGCCGGATAAAGGCGTCCGGCTGATTCAGGAGCATTTCGAAGGTAATCCGCAGTGTCGGTACCCCATGGACAACCGTCAGATTCCATCTGCGACGGTCCTCCCTATACGCCTGCCGACTGCTGTGGCTTTCATAACCGTCCGTCTCCAGCCCGAGCAGCCCGTCCACTTTCAGGTCCAGGTGCCCCATGCCCGGCACGCTGACCTGCAGCTGGACGTTGAAGCCCGCCTGCTGAAGGTAGAACCGGGCCATGGTCTCAATGATCGAGCCGGACTGCGGGTTGATGCGCGCCAGGAGGTCGCGGATAGGCCCATCCCGCAGCCCCGCAAAGCGCTCCCGTAAGAACTCCAACCGGACCAGACCCGTCTTCACAGCAGACTCGGCGATGGTCAGCCCTTCCAGGGGCGGCAGACACCGCAGGCTCTGGCAGATAACGTCGATGGCCGAGAGTGGCAGGGGGCTGCGGTGGACAACACAACCGGGCACGCCCCGTGCATGGTTGACGGCTACGTGCGGACGATCCGGGTCCCGAACTACCCACAGTCCCAACCGGCGCGCAGCACTGACGCAGCCCAGTTCAGCAAAGTGTCCTTTGATGAGAACCACTTGCGGATCCGCCGTGGGCAGGGCGTATAGACCCCTGGCCGGGCGAATCACCGCGCCGGTCCCCAGCGCCGCCCGAAGTCGTTTGGCTGAAACTCCTTCTGCCGCCAGTTCCATTCCGCGGGCCACCCCACCATGCCTGGCCAACAGCGCCGATATGTCGTTCATCCGTCCATGGTGGACTAGCCTGGCCGCCCCCGGGTGCCGTCGCGCCACGCTATGTGGGTTCGCTGGTCGGTTCACGGTCGGTGGAGGAGACGTTGGACTGCATTCCGGCGGGATGGGCCCCAATCTGCTCGCTGAGACGGCCCTCTCACTGAGCAGGAACATGTCCTGCTCAGTGAGTCGGTCCTCTCAGTGAGCCGAATCGCTCCAGCCCGTCTTCGGGTTACTTGCCCGGGTTACTCGCCCGGGATACTTCCCGGCCGACACCGCCTGACCTCCGTGGAGTTGCCCCAGGAACGGACTCCCGCCGCTGGCCCCTACGCGGGTTACCTCCCCGGGCCCGACTGCGCC
>DATIMB010000295.1:0-2774 GCA_035475875.1 Micrococcaceae bacterium | reverse complement strand
TTTTCGGAGGTTTAACATGTCATCAGCCACGCTCACCAGACCGGTGTCCAAGCCCGCCCGCCCGCAACGCGACCGCCACGTCACGGACTTCATCGCCCTGGCGGAGCAGGTCCGCGACGCTGGCCTGATGAAACGCGATATTGCCTGGTACATCGGGCGGATGATCCGGCTAGGACTGGGCTTTGCCGCCGTCGGCGGAATGTTTGTGATGCTGGGGCACAGCTGGTGGCAGATGCTCACCGCCGTGCTGCTCGGATTCATGTGCACGCAGGTCGGCTTCCTCTCGCATGATGCCGCACACCGGCAGATCTTCGCCTCGGCCAAGAAGAACGAGTGGGCGGCCCGGATCACCGGGAACCTCTTCGTCGGCCTGAGCTACGGCTGGTGGATGAACAAGCACGGCAAGCACCACGCCAACCCCAACAAGATCGGCAAGGACGACGACATTGCCGCGGGCGCCGTCGTCTTCACCCCTGACGATGCGCAGGCCCGGACCGGCTTCGCCAAGTGGTTCGCCGCGCATCAGGGCTACTTCTTCTTCCCGCTGCTCACCCTCGTTGCGCTGGACCTGCATATTTCCGCCATTCGCCGCGTGCTGAACCGCGAGGAGATCGTGCCGTCCCGCGGTGCCGAAATTGCGCTGCTGGCCATCCGCCTCATCGGTGTCCCGGTCGCGGCCGTACTGGTGATGGGCCCCTGGATCGGCCTGGCCTTCGTGGCCGTGCAGATCATCACGCTCGGTGTCTACATGGGCGGCGCCTTCGCGCCCAACCACAAAGGCATGCCGCTGGTGCCCAAGGACGTCAAGATCGACTTCATGCGCCGCCAGACCCTGATGAGCCGCAATATCAAGGGCGGCTGGTGGGTCGATGCCGGGATGGGCGGGCTGAACTACCAGATTGAGCACCACCTCTTCCCGACAATGTCCTCGAAGAACCTCAAGCTGGTCCAGCCCATGGTGCGCGAGTACTGCGCCGAGCGGAAGATTGCGTACACCGAAACCACGCTGAGCCACTCCTACATGATTGTGATGCGCTACCTGAACCGCGTAGGCCTGGGCCAGCGCGATCCTTTCGAGTGCCCGGTGACGGCGCAGTTGCGTTCCGCGCGGTAGAGGCCGCCTGGGCCGGGCGCCGGGGGTCTGACCGGGGGCCGGCTGTCGGGGCCGACCGCGCCGGGGCCGGCCGTGCTGGGCCGACCCGGGCTGGGCCGACCCGTGCGGGTGGCAACGGGCCGGGTTTTTGGTTAGATGAGTGGCATGGCCATTCGCGTGACCCGTCCAATCCTGGCCCGGCTGCGGCTGGCCAGCCAGGCATTGCTTGGCAGCAGCTTCCGGAGTCCTGCCGAGGCGGTGGGCTGGATGACCGCGATGCAGGGACAGGACTTCCCCGGAGCCCTGCATTCGGTTGCCCTGCGCGTCCCCGGCGCGACCAGGGAGGACGTGCGGGCAGCGCTGGACGGCGGGAGCATCGTGCGTTCCTGGCCCATGCGCGGTACGCTCCACCTGACCGCTGCCGAGGACATGGGCTGGATCATGGCCCTTACCTCGGAACGGATCATCACGGGCCAGGCTGCGCGGCACCGCCACCTGGAGATCGCCCCGCCGGATGTTGAGGCGGTGCGGGACGTCGCCTTGAAGATGCTCGACGACGTCGGCTCGGCTTCCCGGGAGGAGCTCCAACAGGCATTCGAGTCCGTGGGGCAAGACACCGGAGGGCAGCGCGGGATCCATCTGCTGTGGCTGCTCAATCTGACCGGAACGCTGGTCCAGGGACCAGTGGTCGGGGCCAAACAGCATTTCGTCCGGGCAGACAAATGGATCCCCAACCCGCGCCGGTTGGAGCGCGGGGAGGCTGTGGCCGAGCTGACTCTGCGCTATTTCCGCTCCCACGGACCGGCCACGCTTGCGGATTTCACATGGTGGAGCAAGCTGACGCTCACGGATGCCAGGGCCGGACTGGATCGTGTGAAGGGCCAGCTCGTGGAGCTTACTGCGGACGGGCCGACAGGGAGTGCGCGGCAAAGAGCCGGCGCCTTTGACGGATCAGCCCGTACCCGGACTGCCTCTGGCCACGGACTGGGCTCTGGCCACGGATTGGGCTCACCGGACGCCCCCGTCCCGCCCAGCTACTGGCTTTCCAAGGAAACCGCCGCTCTGCTGGATGGCGTGGTCCCGGGATCCCGATCGCTGCTGCTGTTGCCCGGATTCGACGAATTCCTGCTCGGTTACGCCGACCGTACCGCTGCCCTTGACCCCGGCCATATGGACCTGATCGTGCCGGGCGGGAACGGCATGTTCAAACCCACCATTGTTGCCGGCGGCCGGGTCATCGGAACGTGGCGCAAGGCAGCCAAAGGCAACGGCGCCGGCGTCGAGCCATTGCCGTTCGCGGAGCTCACTGCGGCGCAGAACCGGGGTTTCACCAGAGCGGCCACTGCATACGCCCGCATCCTTGCTCCGTAGGCGCCCCGCGCAATTGCTGACCCCGGAGGTAGGCGTTGTTGCCCGATTGCAGGCGCTGCTGCCCGGCTATGGACGGTGCTGCCCCGATATGGACGCTCCTGCCCCGATACAAACGCTCCTGGGCCGCATAAACGCTGTTGCCCAGCAGCGTTTATGAGGCCCAGGAGCGTCTATGACGGTTGAGCAGCGTCGGTACCAAACGGCTGGGGACCGGGCTAGTCCGAAGTTACGCCGTAATTTCTGACTAGTCAGAGACGTGCTGCCGTCGCTGCACTACCTCAGTCCCTCAGCTTCAGTCAGATTATCCACA
>DATIMB010000294.1:0-5262 GCA_035475875.1 Micrococcaceae bacterium | reverse complement strand
AACCCGCAGGCCCGGAGACGGTTCCAGGTGCACCAGCGGCGTGCTGCCGCGGCCCAGGTAAAGCCCGCCGTCGGCTTCGGCAACCACATCCAGGCCCAGCGCACGCTGGTAATAGTCGGACATGACCTTCATGTCCCCGACTTTGAGCATCACGGTGCCCATGGACAGGTCCTTGGACAGCAGGTCCTGATTGTTGGTGGTGGTCATTGCATTCTCCCGCTTGGTAGTTGCCGTCCGCCCGGCCCTGTGGCCGCCGTCCGGCTTAGTCGTGGCCGCATCCGGCCTTCATCCTACCTCAATTAGTTGAAGCTTCAATTTATTCCCGGAGGTTTTTCCGCATAACGACCCGGGTGCCGAGATCATCCAGGCCCAGGCTCTTCTCGCGGGTGCGCACCTGGAGCAGCTCCGGGCCGGGACAGGGATCCGGAGCGAAGCCGCAGCTGGCGTAGAAGGGGGCATTGAATGGGAACTCGGCGAAGGTGCACAGGGTCAGCTGCCGGTAGCCAGCCTCCCTGGCCCAGGATACGGCGGCATTTACCAGTGCCCGCCCGGTTCCCTGTCTAGCAAACGCCGGTAGGACGGAGAGCTGCTCCAGATGCGGTGCTCCGGCGACTTCCACCAACCGGGCAAAGCCAACGGGTGGTCGGCCGGCAACCAGAACGTGCAGCGCGGCCGCGAAGTCCTGCACCGTGGCGGCGCTCGGGAGGGCGGCAGCGAGCGGCCGGCCGTTGATTTCGGTCAGGAGGCCATCAGCCTCCACCTCAATGGCCGGCAGCAGGGAGAATTCAGCCAGCGCCGCAGGTCGTATTTCCAGCATGGCTTGAGCATACGACCGGGTGCCGACAGGAATCCCCACCTCCGGCAACCATCCCGCAGATAACGCACGTTAGAGGCCCGGTGCGTGCGGTATCTGCGGGGCAGTTACCGCCGGCAGCAGACGACGCAGCCGTCAGCGCTTCCGCGGCTGGGCCCGGATGAAGTCCCGGATCAGCCGATCGCCCTCCGGAGTATCGTGCGGCCGGTGGCCTCCGGCCGTGACCCGGTGCACCGCGCCCGTTGCCGCCAGATAGCCGGCAATTTCCTCGTACAGGGGTTCCCAGCCACCGGTCAGCACCAGCGTTGGCACCCCGGGCACAATGTGCAGCGGCGCCTCCCAGGCCGGCGCCTGCAGCCTTAGCCGGCGCGCGTCGCGCCGTGCATCCTCGGATACCAGCTCACCCGCCTGGGCGGCGAAGGCCATCCGGACGAATTGGCTGTTGAATTCCTCGTCCGACATGTCCATCCGCCGGGCGTACAGCGGCGCCAGCAGGTCGTGGTAGGCCTGCGTGGCAGGCAGTTCGGCGGTGAGCGACAGGCACGCGGGCTCCACCAGCACCAGCGAACGGACCAGCGTGGGATATTCGACCGCTGCCATCATCGCCGCGATCGCTCCCTGCGCGTGCGCCACGACATGCCCGCCATGGCCCAGCGCGCGCACCACGATGTCCCGGTCCGCCTCGTAATCCGTGGGCAGGGGTTCGGCAACGGCATCAAAGCCGTGCCGCTTGACGAAAAGGCAGTCAAAGTCCAGCGACAGCCCGTGCTGTCCCGGCCAGGCCGCGGCCCCGAACGCGCCCGTGCCGTGGACGAACACGATCCGTTCCTTGGTCATTGGTCCACCTTAACTGCGGCGCCTGGCATTCCGGCTCAGCGGCCGGTGCAGGCGCGGCACGAACCTACTTGCCCAGGAACTTCTCGAAGCCCTTCGGCAGGTTCAGCGAGGAGGCGTCAAAGCCGTCCGCACCCTGCTGGCCAAAAGAGGCTCCTGTGGGCAGCGACTTGGCACCGGCAGCCCGGCGTTCCTCCGCCTCGCGCAACTGCTGCGCGGCCTTTGCCGGATTACCCGAACGCGCCTTCTTCTTCGGCGCATTCTTGCCGCCCTTGCGTCCGCCGCCGAAACCGCCAGGGCCGGCCATGCCCGGCATTCCGGGAATGCCGCCGCCCTGCGCCATCTTCTTCATCATCTTCTGGGCCTGGCCAAAGCGCTCCAGCAGGCCGTTGACCTCGGAGACGTGGACGCCGGAGCCGCGGGCAATGCGGGCACGCCGGGATCCGTTGATGATCTTGGGCGCCACCCGCTCGTGCGGGGTCATGGACCGGACAATAGCCTCCACCCGGTCGATTTCCCGCTCGTCGAAATTCTCCAGCTGCTGGCGGATTCCGGCGGCACCGGGCATCATCATCAGCATTTTCTTCATCGATCCCATGTTGCGGATCTGCTGCATCTGGGACAGGAAATCGTCCAGCGTGAAGTCTTCCTGGTCGGCGAACTTCTTCGCCATCCGGGCCGCTTCGTCCTTGTCCCAGTTCTTCTCGGCCTGCTCAATCAGGGTGAGCACATCGCCCATGTCCAGGATGCGGCTGGCCATCCGGTCGGGGTGGAAGATCTCGAAGTCGTCCAGGCTCTCACCGGTGGAGGCGAACATCACCGGCTTGCCCGTCACGGACGTCACCGAAAGCGCTGCACCGCCGCGGGCATCGCCGTCGAGCTTTGCCAGCACAATGCCGGTAAAGTTCACGCCCTCATCGAAGGCGTGGGCGGTGTTGACGGCGTCCTGGCCGATCATCGCGTCGATGACGAAGAGCACCTCGTCCGGAACGATGGCGGCACGGATGTCTGCGGCCTGCTGCATCAGTTCCGCATCCACGCCCAGGCGTCCTGCGGTGTCCACGATGACGACGTCGTGCAGCTTGGCACGCGCTTCGGCCACGCCGGCACGGGCGACGGCGACCGGGTCACCCGTCGCTGCCTCGAACTCGGAGCTGACGCCGGGGTGCGGGGCAAAGACCGGGACTCCGGCACGCTCGCCGTTGACCTGCAGCTGCGTGACGGCATTGGGGCGCTGCAGGTCCGCCGCCACCAGCAGCGGGCTGTGGCCCTGGCCCTTGAGCCACTTGGACAGCTTTCCGGCCAACGTGGTCTTACCGGCACCTTGCAGGCCGGCCAGCATGATGACCGTCGGCGGGTTCTTGGCCAGCCGGATCCGCCGGGTCTCCCCGCCCAGGATCGCCACGAGTTCCTCGTTCACGATCTTGACCACCTGCTGGCCGGGGTTCAGCGCCGCATTGACCTCCGCGCCCAGGGCACGCTCGCGGATGCTTGCGGTAAATTCGCGCACCACCGGCACGGCAACATCCGCATCCAACAGCGCACGGCGGATTTCCCGCACGGTGGCGTCAACGTCCGCCTCGGAGAGGCGGCCCTTGCCGCGCAGGTTCTTGAAGGTGGCTGTCAGCCGGTCAGATAGTGAGTTGAACACGCGCCGTGTACTTCTTTCCTCAGGATTGCAGGTGACTCAACTATCAAGGATACCAAGCCTGGACCGACGGGCCGACGGGGGAATGGCCGACGACGGCGGCACGGGCCTGGGGGATGTGCTCCGCAACAGGTCCTGAAATTTCCGCCGGTCAATGGCATGCTGAAACCGTGACCCAGACAATGACGACGCAGACACCCAAAAGCACCGCAAAACCGGAAGCCATCAGGACGCTGCTGATCCTTGGCGCCTCGGGCGACCTGACCGGCCGGCTGCTGCTGCCCGGAGTGGGACGGCTGATCGGCCGGGGGCGTGCCGCCGGGATTACGCTGGCCGGTGCCGGCAGCGACGACTGGAGCCAGGATCAGTGGACCGAACGGGTCGCCGGCGCCTTCGAGGAGGCTGCGGAAACAGCCGGGTTGCAGGGCAAAGCCGACCTGGAAGCCGTGCAGAAAGCCACCAGCTACCACCAGCTGGACGTCACCGCGCCGGGCGAGCTCGCCAAGCTGCTGGCCACGCTGCCGTCGCCGGTGGCCATTTACTTCGCCCTTCCGCCGGCGGTGAGCCAGAAGGCCTGCGAGGTGCTCAACCCCGAAGACCTCCCGGCCGGGACGCGGCTGGTGATGGAGAAGCCGTTCGGCTCCGGTGAAGCGTCCGCCCGGTCGCTGAACGAGACGCTGGCCAGGCTGGTACCGGAGGACCACATCCACCGGGTGGACCACTTCTTGGGCAAATCCACCGTCTTCAACATCCTGGGCCTGCGCTTTGCCAACCGTCTGCTGGAACCGCTGTGGAACACGAACCACATCGAAAAGGTGGAGATTATCTTCGATGAGGACCTGGCGCTGGAAAACCGGGCCCGCTACTACGACCGGGCGGGCGCCTTGCGGGACATGATCCAGAGCCACCTGCTGCAGATCCTGGCCATCCTGGCGATGGAGCCGCCGGCCACGCTGGAGGAACGAGACGTCCGGGACGGCATTGCCACCGCGCTGCGGGCCAGCAGCATCGACCCGGATTTCGCCTCCAGCACCCGTCGTGCCCGGTACACGGCGGGCAAACTTGGCACCCGGCAGATCCCCGATTACACCGCCGAAGAAGGGGTGGATCCGGACAACAACACGGAGACGCTGGCCGAGGTGGAGGTGCGGGTACACAACTGGCGCTGGGCCCACGTGCCGTTCATCCTGCGCTCCGGCAAGGCCCTGGGCAAGGCCCGCAAGGAAGCGGTCATCACCTACAAGCATGTTCCGCACCTGCCCACCGGTTTCAAAGGAGTGGACAGTCCCACCAAGCTGCACATCGGCTTCGGGCCTGACACCCTGCGTATCGACCTGGATGTCAACGGCCCCGGAGATCTCTTCACGCTCAACCGCGTCCGGCTGGAGACGGAGCTGGCCAACGACGAGCTGCTGCCCTACGGCGAGGTCCTGGACAGCGTACTCAACGGCGATCCGCTGCTCTCGGTCCGCGGCGACACGGCGGAGGAGTGCTGGCGGATTGTTGAGCCCACGCTTGCGGCCTGGGCCGCCGATAAGGTGCCGATGCAGGAGTACGCCGCGGGGTCCGGTGGCCCGGCCAACTGGGCCACCTTGGCTTCCTGAGATTCTCCCCGACGACGACGGCGCCTGGCTGGGTCTATGCTGCGCGCGGAGACCCCGGTGACCAGCGCACCGGGGTCTCCAACAGCAGGGTCTCCAGCACCAGGGTCTCCAGCAGCAGAGTCTCCACGGTCAGGGTCTCCACCATCAGGGTCTTTACGCGGAGGGGTCAGACGGCGGCGGCGCCGCGTTCGCCGGTGCGGACCCGGACCGCCTCGTACACGTCCACCGTCCAGACCTTGCCGTCCCCGGCGCGGCCGGTGTTGGAACTGGAGATGATGACGTCCACGATGTCATCCACCTGCTCGTCCGTGGCCAGCACCTCGATCCGCACCTTCGGGTGCAGGTCCACCGTGTACTCGGCG
>DATIMB010000293.1:0-2177 GCA_035475875.1 Micrococcaceae bacterium | reverse complement strand
TCCACATAGCGGGAAAGCAGCACTGCGGCCAGCGCGCTGGCGCTGACCAGCAGGGCCAGGAAATATGCCAGCCGGCTGCCCCGGACCAGCACATAGAGTGCCACCAGAATGGCGGCCGCGGACTCCAGGTAGAACAGGTTTCCCTGCCCGATGCCGGCGGGGTTGGCCAGTTGATAGCCCGGCGCCTGCCGGATGTGGACGACGGCGTCCGTCGCCAATGCGGCGGCGACCAGCAGTCTCAGGATGATGGCCGCCAGGGTGCGGCTGATGCCGGTGCGGGAACGGACTGCGGTTCTCATTTCACTACCAGCGTTCCGTGCATGTTGCCGTGGTAGGTGCAGTGGTACTTGTAGGTGCCTGGCTTGCTGGGCGCCTTGAAGGTGGCGGTAGCACCATTACCGGCCACCACGGCGTCAAAGGACGTACCGTCGTCGGACGTTACCGTGTGCGACTGCGGGTCCATATTTGTGACGGTGATCGTACTGCCCGCGGCCACCGAGGCCGGGGCCTGATACGCGAAGTCCTTGATGGTGATGGCGTCCGCAGCGGACTGCCCGGACCCTCCGGTGCCGGCAGAGGGAGCCTGGCTGGTGGTGGCTGGGGCTGCCGGCCCGCTCCCGGACGAACATCCCGCCATCAGCAGCAGGGCCGCCGCAGCGGCTGCATAGGTAGTTCTCTTGCTGATCTTCATCATGTTCGGCTCCCAAGAACGTTGCGGTGGACCTGTCCCATATACGGAACGGCTGGGCTTTCGGTTCAATGAACGGCGGAGTCCGGCGGATCGACCCGACCTATTCCGGCTGATCGTCAATGGAGAGGCCGCGCACGCCATCCATTTCCGCCAGCCGGTGGGCCAGCAGGTTGACCGGGCTGGTCCCGTTCAATTCCAGCTCGACCTCGACGGTGGTTTCCTGCCCGTCCGCGATAGCGGCGGTGCTGGTTGTTTCGCCGAGCACGCCGTGCAGGGTCTCATCCTCGCCATGGCGGGTGGTGAAGCCCTGGATGGCAAAGCCAAGCTCGGTGCAGGTGAGCATGATGCCGCGCAGGGCACCGACGCCGTCGACATAGCGGACCTGGATGGTGTGCTCGTTGAGCTGTCCGAGCCTGGTGCGCTGGACGATGAAGGGGTAGAGGTACACCACCAGGAAATGCGCCATGGTGACGAAGACGGCAGGGATGATGAGTCCTCCGCCGGCCGCCGTCCCCACCGCGGCGGTCAGCCAGATGGAGGCGGCCGTGGTCAGCCCGCGCACCTTGTTCCGGCGTACAAAGACCAGGCCGGCACCGATGAAGCCGATGCCGGAGACAATCTGCGCCGCCACCCGGGACGGATCCAGCCGGACCAGGTTGGTGAGCAATACGTCGTCGAAGCCGTATTTGCTGATCACCATGAACAAGGCGGCGCCCGTGCCCACCAGCGCATGGGTCCGCATGCCTGCGGACTTGCTTTTGAGCTGGCGTTCCACACCGATGGCGGTGGACAGCAGCAAGGCTACGAACAGGCCGAACAGCTGGATGCCCCAGAGCGAGACGGAAGCACCGATCATGCAGTCACCTCCTCCCCGCGCCGTGCCTCCCGCCACAGCTCGTAGAGCTCCGAGGCCGCCGCTGCGCTTGCTGCCATTATGCCCCCGGAGTGCGGAAACAGGTCGGGTACCCCATCTGCATTAAGCACTACACCGCCGGACTCCTGCACGATCAGCGCGGCCGCCAAGTGGTCCACGGGGCCAAATGTACCTATGACGGCTCCCGCCCCACGGCCGGCCGCAACACCGACCAGCGTCAGGGTGCCAGAGCCCATGACCCGCAGGGTGGCATGCCGCTCCCCGAGGGCAGCAAGCAGGGACAACATGCCGGGCCAGGGCAGATGGGCAGCCAGTTCTGTGCCGATGACCTTTCCGCTTAGCGGGCCGGCGGAGGCTTCGGTGGTGTGGGAGCCGATCGTGTCAGTGACGATCGTGTCCCAGGCGATCGTGTCGGAGGCGGGCGTGTCGGAGGCGGGTGTGTCGGAGATGGTCAGGTCCGTACCGTTGAGCCGGGCGCCATGGCCGGATACGGCTTCGAACAGATCGCCGCGCCACGGATCGGCCACGATGCCCACCACCGGATCGCGGTCAATGGCCAAGGCCAGCGAAAATGCCGTCCACGGAATGGAATTGGCAAGGTTGGTGGTCCCA
>DATIMB010000292.1:0-4415 GCA_035475875.1 Micrococcaceae bacterium | reverse complement strand
CGTTCCTGCCGCTGGAGGAGCGCGAGGCGCTGGCGGACTACATTACCGAGGCCTACGCCAACGTGCGCTGAGACCGATGAGCCAAACCCAGGCAAGCATGGACCGGTTGGTGGAGGTCATCGCGCTGCTGCGCGAGCACTGTCCCTGGATGCGCGCCCTGACGCACGAGTCGCTGGTTAAATACCTGGTCGAGGAATCCTACGAACTGGTCGAGGCCATCGAGGGTGGCCAGAACTCTGAAATCCGCGCGGAACTGGGAGACGTGCTGCTCCAGGTCGTGCTGCACGCCCGGCTGGCCGAGGAGGAGGGCAGCTTCGCCCTTGCCGATGTGGCCAGGGGCATCAGCGACAAGATGGTCCGCCGCAACCCGCATGTGTTCCGCCCGGACGGCTCCCTTCAGGACTCGTTTCCCGCGACCGTCGGGGAGATCGAGGCGACCTGGCACCGGGTCAAGAAGCTGGAGCGACCCGAGGTGGCGCACTCCCTCTTCGAGGGCATCCCCGAGGCGCTGCCTGCCCTGGCCCTGGCCCAAAAATCCCTGGAACGTGCGGCTCGCGCGGGATCAGCGGACTTTGCGGCAGGCGCCGGAACGGTTTCCGGCGCGGCCGGCCGTGCCGCGGGTCCCTTGGACCCGCCGCAGACGGAAGAGGAGCTCGGGCAGCTGCTGCTCGCCGTCGTCGACTCCGCCCGGATGCGCGGGCTGGACGCAGAGCGCGCGCTGCGCACCGCAGTCCGGCGCTTCCGGGGCGGGACTCCGCACGATGGTGGCAGGACGGTTCAGTCGGAGAGCAGCTTGTAGATGGTGCGGCGGGCCTCGTCCAGCGTGGCGGTGACGATCCGCAGTTGGTCCTCGGTCCCGTCCGCACTGATCTGATGCACCGCCCCCATCAGCTTGCCGATGCTGGTCCGCAGCTCCAGGCCCGCTCCGGCTTCCTCATTGACCTCCTCCCAGACCGCCGCCATCTCGGCGGCGTGCTCGGCGACGTAGGCCCTGCCCTGTTCGGTGAGTTCAAATTCGGTGCGGCGTCCCTCTCCGTTGGTGCCAATCAGGCCCTCGGCCTGCAGTGCGGCCAAGGCCGGATAGACCGAACCCGGGCTGGGCCGCCAGGCGCCGTCGGTATGTTCGGCGATGTCCTTGATGATGCCGTAGCCGTTGTTGCCGGACTGGCTCAGCAGGGAAAGGATGGCGCTGCGGACATTGCCCTTGCGCACCCGGCCGCCGCGGCCGAAGGGTGGCCGCCGCGGGCCGCCCCAGCCTCCGCCGAAGCCGCCACGGCCGCGGCCTCGGCCCCCGGGGCCAAAACCGCCGAAGTCCGGCCCGCCGGAACCCGGACCAAAGCCGCCGGGACCGAAGCCGCCTGCCCCGGGACCGAAGCCGCCGAAGCCCGGTCCGCCGAAGCCGCGCGGGCCGTGCCCGTGGCCGCGCCCCCGCGGTGATCCGGCAGTGTCGGGCTCAGGCCCCTCGCCGGACCCGGAACGCATGTCTTCCGGATCGTGGTGCTGGCGGCTGCGGTGATGCAAGCCATGCCGCTGCTCATGATGTCCTTCCGAACCGTTGAAGTACGGATTGCTGTTCATGGTGTTCTCTTTCGTTTGATAATGGGTTCGCCTTATAGCGATAGTTCAACGATATATCGCTATATTCTTCCCGGTCAAGGGTCGCGGGTACTGAAACATAGCTTCGAGCCCATCGCTGAGGCGCTAGGCTAGGGGGGACAGCGAGGTCCGCATCTAACCGCTAGCTCAGACTAGGAGCCATCCATGGCCATCATTGACGCCATTCATGCACGCGAAATTCTGGATTCCCGTGGCAATCCCACGGTCGAGGTTGAAGTAGGACTCGACGACGGGTCCGTGGGGCGGGCCGCAGTTCCCTCAGGCGCCTCCACCGGCGCCTTCGAGGCAGTGGAGCGCCGTGACGGCGAGAAGGACCGCTACCAGGGCAAGGGCGTGCGGCAGGCGGTCGATGCAGTCGTCGACACTATTGCCCCGGCGCTCATTGGCTTCGATGCCAGTGACCAGCGGCTGATTGACCAGACCATGATGGATCTGGACGGCACGGCCAACAAATCCAATCTCGGCGCCAACGCCATCCTGGGCGTGTCCCTGGCCGTTGCCAACGCCGCCGCCACCTCGGCCGACCTGCCGCTTTACCGGTACCTGGGCGGCCCGAACGCGCATGTCCTGCCGGTGCCGCTGATGAACATCCTCAACGGCGGATCGCACGCCGATTCCGACGTCGATATCCAGGAATTCATGGTCGTGCCGCTGGGCGCCTCGACCTTCTCCGAGGGCCTGCGCTGGGGCGTGGAAACCTACCATGCGCTCAAGTCCGTGCTGAAGGAAAAGGGTCTGGCCACGGGGCTGGGGGATGAAGGCGGCTTCGCCCCGAATTTGCCATCCAACCGTGCAGCCCTGGATCTGATCACCGAGGCGATCCAGAAGGCCGGCTACGTCCCGGGCAAGGACATTGCCCTGGCCCTGGATGTGGCCTCCTCGGAGTTCTACAAGGACGGCGCCTACCGGTTCGAGGGCAAGGCCCGGACCTGGGAGGAAATGGCCGCCTACTACGAGGAACTGGTCCGGGACTACCCGCTGGTCTCGATTGAGGATCCCTTGGACGAAGAGGACTGGGAAGGCTGGGCCGCCCTGACCGCAACCCTGACCGACAAGGTCCAGATCGTCGGCGACGACCTCTTCGTGACCAACCCCGAGCGGCTCAAGCGAGGCATTGACGCCAAGACCGCCAATTCGCTGCTGGTCAAGGTGAACCAGATCGGAACCCTCACCGAAACGCTCGACGCCGTGTCCCTGGCCCAGCGCTCCGGCTACACCACCATCACCTCGCACCGCTCCGGCGAGACCGAGGACACCACCATCGCCGACATCTGTGTGGCCACCAACGCCGGACAGATCAAGACCGGCGCTCCGGCCCGTTCCGAACGGGTGGCCAAGTACAACCAGCTGCTGCGCATCGAGGAAGAGCTGGACGACGCCGCACGCTACGCCGGATACGACGCTTTCCCGCGTTTCACGGCCAGGTAACCGACCGGACTGGCTAGGGTGAAAGGAAAGCCCCAGCCAGTCCCACGGCCGGCATTACGCGAGGAAGTACAGGAGAAGCATGGCCACCCGTCGTCCCAAAGTGCCCCGGTCACACTTTGCCGATGGCTCGAGCGGTGCGGTCAGCGGCCCGGCTGCCGAGGCGGACGGCGAGGAAGAGGGCATCAGGCACGACGACGGCGGCGCGGGCAAGGCTGCCCGGACCGCGGCCGGCCGGCGGACCGGCGGCGGAAAGCGCGACGACGACGGTGCCGGCGCCTCGGGACCGGCTGGCGGGAGCGCCGGGGACGCCAGGGGCAGGACATCGCCGCTCGGCTCGGTCCGCAGACGGGCGGAAGGTGCCCGCAGTAAGGGGGAGCGCGAGCCGGCCGGAGCCAGGGGAGCGTCCGCAACCGGTCCCGAACTGCGCCCCGTCCCTGCCAAAGCCTTTTCCGGCCGCTTGCTGGCCCTCGCCGTCGTACTGCTGACCATCACCTTGCTGCTGGCACCGTCTGTGCGCACCTTCCTGCAGCAACGGTCCGAAATCAGTGCACTGCAGCAGGACATCGAGGCCAAAAAGAAGCAGGAATCGGACCTGTTGACCGAGATCTCCCGCTGGAGCGATCCGGCGTACGTCAAGCAGCAGGCCCGTGACCGGGTTAATATGATGATGCCCGGCGAAACCGGATATTGGGTCTACGGCGGCGGCAACGCAGCCGCTCCCCAGGACTCCGCACCGTCAGGCTCTACCGGCAAGGCCAATCCCGGGAGCCTGCCATGGGTGGACGGATTGTGGCTGTCCATCAAGCGTTCCGCCAATGAATAGGGCGCCACAGACAATCAGGAAGGACGCGGTGGATACACCAGCATCCGGGGCCGGCGTGCCCGGGAACGAAGCATCCCAAGGTGCTGCACCCACCCAGCAGGACCTGGACACGCTGAGCCGGCAATTGAACCGGCCGGTCCGCGACGTCGTCGAAATCCCCGCCCGTTGCGTCTGCGGCAATCCGCTGGTGGCTGCGACCGCGCCCCGGCTGGGCAACGGTATTCCCTTTCCGACCACGTTCTACCTCACCCATCCGGTGATCACCTCCGCCGTCTCCCGCTTGGAGGCCGCCGGCTTGATGAACGAAATGAGCGACCGACTGCTGGCGGACCGGGAGCTGGCCGAGGCCTACCAGGGCGCACACCGTGCCTACCTGCAGGCGCGGGCAGCCATCGGTGCCCGGGCCGGAACCGGGCCGGTGCCGGAGATAGAAGGCATTTCCGCCGGCGGTATGCCCACCCGGGTCAAGTGCCTGCACGTCCTGGTCGGCCATGCGCTGGCCGCCGGACCCGGCGTGAACCCGCTCGGAGACGAGGCGATCGAGGCC
>DATIMB010000291.1:0-3147 GCA_035475875.1 Micrococcaceae bacterium | reverse complement strand
CGGTGTCCTTGCCGAACTTGCGCTGCTGGCCGGACTGCCCACCATCTCGCTCTGGGCCGCCGTACCGCACTACGTGGCCCAATCACCCTCGCCGAAGGCCCAGCTGGCGCTGCTCAACCGGATCGAAGAGCTACTGCAGGCGCCCTTCGACACCCATGAGCTGAGCGAAGATGCCCAAGCCTGGGAGCGAGGCGTGGATGAACTGGCCACCGAGGACCCGGAAATCGCGGCCTACGTGCGCCAGCTAGAAGAGGCCAAGGACACCGCAGACCTTCCCGAAGCCAGCGGTGAATCCATCGCCCGCGAATTCGAGCGCTACCTGAAGCGCCGCGGCAAGGACAGTCCCTAAAACCCCGCCGGTCACGGAAACACCGCGAAGCCGGGCGGTAGCCGGCCCCGGATTTAGGGTGTCCCCTCGGAACTGCCGTTAACCTCTATTTCCGCGACCTTTACCTCGCGCGCAAGAGGTTGCCTATTCCAGCGCCACCCCCAGCAGCGCCTCAACGGCATTCCGGACCGATCCGGCCTCCTCGGCACTGTGCTGCGCCTGCCCTGACGCCTCCTGCGCCCACAGATCGACCGCCGCCAGCGCCCGCGGCGCATCCAGATCCTGCGCCAACGCCGCACGCATACCCGCCACCAGGACTTCCGCCGACCCCGGCGGCGTGGATTCGAGCGCCCGGGACCACCGCGCCAGCCGCGTCTGCGCCTGTTCGAGGACCTCGTCGGTCCAGAACCAATCACTGCGGTAGTGATGGGCAAGGATCGCCAGCCGGATCGCCGCCGGTTGAACACCTTCCTGCCGGAGGCGGGAGACCAGCACCAGATTGCCCTTGGACTTGCTCATCTTTTCGCCGTCCAGGCCCACCATTCCGGTATGAGCGTAGTGCCGGGCCATGGGAACACCGCTGAGCGAGAAGGCATGCCCCGCCCCCATTTCATGGTGCGGGAAGACCAGGTCCGACCCGCCCCCCTGTACCGTAAACGGCTCGGGCAGGAACCGCTGCGCGATGACAGTACACTCGATGTGCCAGCCCGGACGCCCCGCGCCCAGGCTTCCGCCGTCCCAGCTCGGTTCACCCGGGCGGGCCACCCGCCAGAGCAACGGATCCAGTGGATTCCGCTTCCCCGGGCGGTCCGGATCCCCACCCCGCTCGGCGAACAGCGGCAGCATCTGCTCCTCGCTCAAGCGGCTGATTTGCCCAAGCCACCAGGCGCCGTCGGGCCCCTCAGCGGCGCCGGCCGAGCCGCCGTCGGACTCCCCTACACCGTGCGCCGATGCGGCCTTGACCGAAAAATAGAGATCGCCATCAGGCTCCGCACCGGAGCCCTCCACGGCGTACGCCAGCCCCGCAGCCACCAGTTTCTCCACCTGCGGCACGATCCAGCCAATGGATTCCACCGCGCCAATGTAACGGTCCGGGGGCAGCACATTCAGCGCCGCCATATCTGCCCGGAACAGATCCGTCTGCTCCGCCGCCAGGTCCCGCCAATCCACCCCGTCGCGGTCGGCCCGTTCCAGCAGCGGATCATCAACGTCTGTCACGTTCTGCACGTAGGCAACGGAAGCACCGGCATCACGCCACGCCCGGTTCAGCAGGTCGAAGGCCACGTAGGTGGCAGCGTGGCCCATGTGCGTCGCGTCGTACGGAGTGATCCCGCAAACGTACATACTGGCCTCGGCCTGCACGGGTAACGGCCGGAGCCGGGCGGAACTGGTCTCATACAGATAGAGGGCGGGCATGGCTCCGGAGAGCTGGGGAACAGGGCGGGAACTCCACGACTTCACAGAATCGAGCCTACTGTCCGGCACTGATAACACCGAAACCGAGCAGCAGGAATACCAACAGGCCCAGCGCAATCCGGTACCAGACAAACAGCCGGTAGCTCTTCGTGGAAATGTAGCGCAGGAACCAGCCGATGATCAGATAGCCCACGACGAAAGCAATGACCGTCGCCAGGGCCGTCTCGCCAATACCGAAAGGACCCTGTGCCCCTTCATGCTTGGCGAAGACCTTGTACAGCTCATAAAACCCACTGCCGAAGACAGCCGGAATGGCGAGCAGGAAGGAATACCGCGCCGCAGCCTCCCTGGTGTAGCCCATCAGCAGACCGGCGGTAATAGTGCCACCGGAACGCGAAACCCCAGGGATCAGCGCCAGCGACTGCGCAAGCCCGTAAAGAATGCCGTGCCGGACCGTCACATCCTCGAGTACCCGCTGCTGCCTGCCCACTGCATCCGCCATCGCCAGGATCAGGCCGAACACGATCAGCGTCGTTGCCACGATCCACAGATTGCGCAGCGAGGACTCGATGGCCGTCTGGAAGAGCACCCCGAGCACCACGATCGGAACGCTGCCGATGATCACCAGCCAGCCCATCCGGGCATCCGGATCATTGCGAGGAACGCGGCCGAAGAGTGAACCGAACCACGCCCTGACAATGCGGACAATATCCCGCCAGAAGAACACCACGACGGCGGTCTCCGTGCCCAATTGGCTTACCGCGGTGAAGGCCGCGCCCGGATCCGTGCCGCTGGGCAGGAACTTCCCCACGATGAAGAGGTGGGCGCTGGAGGAAATAGGAAGGAATTCGGTCAGCCCCTGAATCAGTCCAAGGACGGCAGCTTCAAACCAGTTCACCATCCGACCCTATGGCACGATCTTCTAACGGCGCGTCGAAACACACGGCAACGCGCCGATCATGAGGCCTGCCCCAGTAAGCTGGCCGTATGCAGCAACGATACGTAGGCGCCAGCGGATTGCGCGTTTCCGCCTTGGCATTGGGCACCATGTCCTGGGGTACCGATACCGACGACGAGACGGCCCGGGAGCAACTGCGCAGCTTCATTGCCGCTGGCGGCACTACCCTTGACACGGCCGTCAGCTACGGCGAAGGCCGCAGCGAAGCCATCCTGGGCTCGCTGATTGGCGACGTCGTTGCACGCACCGACGTCGTGCTGGTGTCCAAGGCCGGCGTCACCCGCCGGGACGGAAAGCGGATGGTGGACACATCCCGCCGTGCCATGCTCGACTCATTGGATGCCACCCTGGCGCGGCTGGGAACCGACCACCTGGACCTGTGGCTTGCCCACACGTGGGATGACAACGTGCCCCTGGAGGAAACCCTGGGAGCCCTTGATTACGC
>DATIMB010000290.1:0-3535 GCA_035475875.1 Micrococcaceae bacterium | reverse complement strand
GTGGAGGGCAGCGCCGGCGGGGTGACCCAGGTCCGGGAGGTCACTGCCTCCCTGATCGCGGCCGCCAAGCGTCTAAATATGACGACGCTGCTGGTGGGCCACGTGACAAAGGATGGGTCCATCGCCGGTCCCCGGCTGCTGGAGCACCTGGTGGACGTGGTCTGCCAGTTCGACGGCGAGCGGCATTCCCGGCTCCGGCTGCTGCGCGCGATTAAAAACCGGTACGGTCCCACGGACGAGGTGGGCTGCTTTGACCTCACGGAACAGGGCATCGTGGGCCTGGCCGATCCGAGCGGGCTGTTTGTGTCGAGGACCAAGGAGCCGGTCTCCGGAACCTGCATTACCGTCACCCTGGAAGGCCGCCGACCGCTGCTGGCAGAGGTCCAGTCGCTGCTGGCGCCCAGCTCCAGTTCGCAGCCGCGGCGGACCACCAACGGCCTGGATTCGTCTCGGGTGTCGATGCTGCTGGCCGTCCTGCAGCAGCGTGCGGGCGCCAAACTGCAGGACACGGACAGCTACGTGGCCACCGTCGGCGGGGTCAAACTCACCGAACCGGCTATGGACCTGGCCGTCACGCTGGCCGTCGCCTCCTCCAACGCAAGGATCCCGCTGCACCATAAGATGGTCGCGTTCGGGGAGGTGGGCCTGGCCGGGGAAATCCGGCCGGTGCCGGGGATCAACCAGCGCATCCAGGAAGCACACCGCCTGGGCTTCTCCTACGCGGTTGTGCCGGCCACCCCCAACGGTCCCGGAGCCGTGCCCAAGGGCTTCACCGTCCGGGAGGTCCACCACCTTGCCGAGGCCCTGGACCTGCTCTTCCAGGGCGCCAAACAGGAGCAGACGGTGGTGCCCCTGCACGGCGTCTGAATGCGGTATAAGTTGCCTCCGTGCCGCGCTGGCGCAGGAAAGGGCCCGGATCCCACTATTATGGGCGATGTGACCTGCGCGGAAGACCTGCGCGCACAGCGAAAGGTATAGGCATGGTTCGTAGCCCTGAAGAAGCCCTCAAGGCTACCCTGGGCCGAGTTGCCCCCGGAACACCCTTGCGGGACGGGCTGGAACGGATCCTCCGCGGACGCACCGGCGCCCTCATTGTCCTCGGCTCGGACAGGACCATCGACCAGCTCTGCTCCGGCGGCTTCGACATCGGCATCGACTTTTCCCCCACCCGGCTGCGCGAACTGGCCAAGATGGACGGCGCCATCATCTGCGACAAGGAGGCCAGCCGGATTGTCCGGGCCGCCGTCCAGCTGGTCCCCGACCCGACCATTGAGACCCAGGAATCGGGCACCCGGCACCGCACCGCGGAGCGTGTCGCCATCCAGACCGGAGTCCCCGTTATCTCGGTCAGCCAGTCGATGCAGATCATCGCCCTGTATGTAAATGGCCTGCGGCACGTACTCGAAGGGTCGGAAAAGGTGCTGGCCCGCGCCAACCAGGCCCTGGCCACCCTGGAACGCTACCGCTCCCGGCTGGACCAGGTCACCAGCTCGCTCTCGGCCCTGGAGATCGAGGCGATGGTAACGGTGCGCGACGTCGCCGTGACCCTGCAGCGCCAGGAAATGGTGCGCCGCATCTCGGAGGAAATCGCCCAGTACGTCCTGGAGCTGGGCGTGGACGGCCGGCTGCTCTCGCTGCAGCTGGACGAGCTGACCGTAGGCCGCGGCCCCGGCAGTGAAATGGTCATCCGCGACTATTCCGGTCCGGCCACCAGCGCCGCGGACGTGGAGCCCGCCGTCGCCGCCCTGCAGGCCATCGGGCCCAACGAGCTGATAGATCTGAGCCGGATTGCCAACATCGTCGGGCTGACCAGCGGATCCGAATCCCTCGAAGCCATCATCCAGCCCCGCGGCTACCGGTTGCTCTCCGGCCTCAAGGCCGTCCCCCGCGCGGTCGCGGACCGCCTGGTGGACCACTTCGGCGGGCTGCAGAACCTGATGGCCGCCACCATCGACGAGCTCATGGAGGTCGAGGGGATCGGCGAACAGCGCGCCCGGAACGTCCGTGAAGGCCTCTCGCGCATCGCCGAGGCCAGCCTGCTGGACCGCTTCCTCTAGCCTCCCTCTAGCTTGCCGGCAGCCTCCCCCAGCTAACCGATAGCCTCCCCCGGCGCCTAGACCTACTGCAGCTCAAAAACGGCCGTGTTACTGGTCCATTGCCCCAGGATCGCCTGGAACTTGTAGTACCCGGGCTTGGGGATGACCGGCACCGGCGAGCAGCCCGGCGCGCTGCGGTTGCGTTGCCAGGGAAAATTGGCGGTCTCCGACGCGCCCGGAGCAATTGTCTTGTTCAGGTCATCACTGCCGTCCTGGCAGTCCTTGGAGGAAAAGATCCGGTCGCTGCCGCTGGTGATGATGTACTCCATCTGGCTGGTCCCCAGATTCACCTCGCAGGCGACGGTGCCGCCGTTGGTCACCTTCATCTCCAGCATCGGATTCTGTCCCGGCGCATAGACCTGGGCGTCCACCGAGGCGGCCACCGTCACCAGGCTCGGATCGCATGTCGGGGTGGCGGCCTGGGTTGCGCTGGGCGCGGCGGTCTGCGTCGGTGCGTCGGTTGCTGTTTGCGTCTGCACGGAACTGGAGGGCGACGACGACGGCGGCGCGGTATGGGTACCGGCCGGTTTTGCGGCGCTGCTGGCCGGCAGCTTCGCGGCAATGAAAACCACTCCACCGGCCAAAACCACCAGCACCACCAGGACCATCACGACCAGGCAGCCGAACGCGGCCCGTCGCCTCCGGAATATCTTCTCCTGTGCGGCGCTCCGGCCGGCTCCGCGCTGGGGCTTTTGCCCTCCACGATTGCCGTTTCCCGCGGCGCCCTGCCTAGCCATACCTCCACAGTAGGTAACAGGCCCCCATCAGCCGTGCCACCACGCCGTCGGCCCTCCAACAGGCTCTATGCAACCACTCACAAAGGCCCAACCGGAGCCGTTCCAATAGGATTGTGTGCATCGAAACTTCCAAACAGCGGACGCGCGGCAGTAGCCCGACCGCGTCGTGCCCGCAGCCCGCACCGGAAAGCCTGCACCGGACCGTCGCCCTCTGGTTCTCGGCCAATGCCCGGGACCTGCCGTGGCGGCGGGCGGACTGTTCCGCCTGGGGCGTGCTGGTCAGCGAGGTCATGCTGCAGCAGACCCCTGTGGTTCGGGTGCTTCCGGTATGGCAGGAATGGCTGGCCCGCTGGCCCACGCCGGCTGCCCTGGCCGGCGAATCCAGCGGCGAGGCGGTCCGCGCCTGGGGCAGGCTGGGATACCCCCGCCGCGCCCTGCGCCTGCACGCTGCCGCCGTCGCCATCACCACGGTGCACGACGGCGAAGTGCCGGATTCGTACGAGCACCTGCTTGGCCTTCCGGGCGTCGGCACCTACACCGCCGCCGCCGTCGCGGTCTTTGCCTTCAACCGGCGTGAAACCGTCGTGGACACCAACATCAGGCGCGTCCACGCCCGGCTGTTCGCCGGCCAGGCCCTGCCCGCGCCCGCACTGACCCGGATGGAAACCAAGCTGGCCGAGGACCTGCTCCCCGAGGATGGAC
>DATIMB010000289.1:0-2391 GCA_035475875.1 Micrococcaceae bacterium | reverse complement strand
TCGCCCGCTTCCTTGAGCGTGGCGCGCAGTTCCTTCGGCAGCGAGAATAGGAGGTCTTCCTCGGCGGTCACAACTTCCTCCACGTCCCCGTAGCCGTAGTCGGCCAGCAGCCGGAGGACGTCCTGAACCAGGATTTCCGGTACCGACGCGCCGCTGGTGACGCCGACTGTCTCGACGCCCTCGAACCAGCTTTCATCCACCTGGTTGGCAAAGTCCACCCGGTGGGAGGCCTTGGCGCCGTATTCCAGGGCCACCTCCACCAGCCGGACGGAATTGGAGGAATTGGCGGAGCCCACCACGATCACCAGGTCCGCAGCGGGGGCGATCTTCTTGATCGCGACCTGCCGATTGGTGGTGGCGTAGCAGATGTCGTCGCTGGGCGGATCCTGCAGAGTGGGGAACCGCTCCTTGAGCAGCCGCACCGTTTCCATCGTCTCGTCAACGCTCAGGGTGGTCTGCGAGAGCCAGATGACCTTTTCCGGATCCCGCACCTGGACCTTGTCCACCTCGTGCGGCCCGTTGACGATCTGAATATGTTCGGGCGCTTCCCCGGAGGTGCCCTCGACTTCCTCATGGCCTTCGTGGCCGATCAGCAGGATGTCGAAGTCGTCATTGGCAAAACGGACCGCCTCGCGGTGCACCTTGGTTACCAGCGGGCAGGTGGCATCAATCGTGCGAAGCCCACGGTCCGCTGCGGACTGGACGACGGCGGGCGAGACGCCGTGCGCGGAGAAAATCACCAGCGCCCCCTCGGGAACCTGGTCGTTCTCCTCCACGAAAATAGCGCCCTTGGATTCCAGCGAGCTCACCACATGCACGTTATGCACGATCTGTTTCCGCACGTAGACCGGCGGGCCATAATGCTCCAGCGCCTTCTCCACGGCAATGACCGCCCTGTCCACCCCCGCACAGTAGCCGCGGGGGGCGGCCAGCAGAACCTTCTTTGGACCGCTGACGGGAGCCGCTGCAGCGACCTCTTCCGGCGACCGGCGCCGGCGCGGGACGGCAGGCATGGGAACAGAAACGGCAGTGCTGGTCATAGCCCCAGTCTAGCGACCGGTCCCCCATACCTTGGGTCTGAAGCAGGTTTTTAGCCCTCGGCCAAACGTCCGCCGTACCTGCGGGTCAAGATCGGGCCGTACCTGCGGGTCAAGAATGGGCCTACCTGTGGGTCAAGAATGGGCCTACCTGCGGGTCAGGATCCGGCCCAATCCCCCGGCCACCACCATGACCGCGGCCACCAGCAGCGCGACCAGGATCCACCAGCCAAAACTCTGGGCCGACGCGGCCACAAACTGCGCTTTGAACAGGTCGGCCACCGAATTGCCGCTGGCACTGGAGGTAACGCTCTTCGCGAGCTGATCGGCGCCCAGCTTCCAGATCCCCGCCACTACCGCCAGCCCCAGGCCCGTCAGCAACAGGGTGCTGGACCGCCGTCGTGCAATCACCAAAGCCAGCAGGAACGCCAGCAGCGCAGCCCCGGCCGCCCAGTAACCCAGCGGCGCGTAGGTGGCCAATTTCACGATCGCGGCCCGCTGGGAAGGCTGCCCCAGGCTGATCAGCACCTGCGGCGGGGCTGAAACGGGGGCACCAAGATCGGAAGTCACCTTCTTGACCACCAGTTGGAGCAGCGGGGCAACATCCAGCGTGAGACCGTCCTGATCCGCCGGGCCCTGCGCAGCATCCGTCACCGTGAGCCGGTGGCTGCGCCGCAGCGTCTCCGTCCACGCAGCCGGGTAACCGGGATCGCTGGTGAGGGATTTCGTGGCGGCATCAATAACCGGCTGCACGACCTGCAGCAGCGCTGCGTCGACGTGCAACTGGGAGGTCACAGACTTGGCCGCGGCCGTGCTGAGCGCTTGCTGGAATTTCGGGTCCGATCCGAGCGGCGCCGCCATCGCGACGAACCCGGATTCCTGCACGATGTGCCGGTCGGCCCAGATGGCCGGAACAGCCGCCCCGGTCAGCAGCAGCGCGAGCAATGCCGCGATGGCTGCGAAAAAACTACGCATCAATCTCCCCATAGGTCCGGACGTCCACATAACTTTAGTGGCTGGGACTGTGAAATCCGCAGTTGCCTCTGTCGCGCCCGCGGCCCAGCCTTCCGGCGCCGGGCGTGCTGTGGGAGCATGTGTGAATGAGCCAAGAAGAAGAACCGGAGGCAGCTGATGCTGCCCAGACCGGCCCCGTCGGACAGGCCAAAGGCAAGGATCCCGCAGAGCAGGAGAGATCCGGACGCGAACGGGCCGAGCGCGAGGGCTTCCAGGGCACGTCGGCCAGCCACGTGCTCCAGGGTGCGGCCAGACGGCGCCGTGAGGCGGAGGAGAAGCTCCAGAAGCATCAGGAGGAGGCCAAGAAACATGCCGCAAAGGAGCGGCAGGAGCAGGCCGA
>DATIMB010000288.1:0-10092 GCA_035475875.1 Micrococcaceae bacterium | reverse complement strand
TTTCCGTCAAGGTGGTCGTATTCATGCTGCATGCAGCGGGCAAACCACCCCGTCGCCTCAAACTCGATCCGGTTGCCCTCGCCGTCAAAGCCTGTGACCCGCGCCCACTCGGCCCGCTTGAGCGGGAAGTGCTCGCCGGGCACGGACAGGCAGCCCTCGGACTCCTCCTCAGGATCGGGCGTATTCCCGGAAATCTTCCCCAGCACCAGCGAGGGGTTCACCAGCACCCCGCGCGGGGGGACGTCGTCGTCGTTCTCCATCCGGTAGGTGAAGACCCGCAGCCCTACCCCTATCTGCGGCGCCGCCAGCCCGACACCGTTGGCCACGTCCATGGTCTCGAACATGTCCTCGATCAGGGTGCGCAGACTGTCGTCGAAGTGCTGCACCTCGGCGGCGCGGCGGTGCAGGACGGGCTCGCCTAGGACGGTGATCGGATGGACAGTCATGGAGGAAATCCTTGGGCTAGTAGGGGCGGTTGGTATCGGAGCGGGATCAGCCGGCGATGTGGCGGCCGACGACGTCACGCATGATTTCGCTGGTGCCGCCGAAGATGGTCAGCAGCCGGGCAGCCAGGTAGGCCTGCGCCACCGGGTATTCCAGAATGTAGCCGTAGCCGCCGTGCAGTTGCAGGCAACGGTCCGTGATGGACTTGACCCGCTCGCTGGCCCAGAGCTTGGCTCGGGCAGCCGATGCGGCGTCCAGGTCACCGTCGTTGAACGCGAGCATCGCCTGGTCCACGTAGCTCTCGGTAACCTCTACCTCGGTCAGGATGTCCGCCAGCTCGAAGCGGCTGTTCTGGAAATCGATGATCCGTGCGCCGAACGCGTCGCGGTCCTTGGTATAGGCCACGGTCTCCTCATAGACGCTGCGGGCGACGGCGGAGGAGGCTACCGCGATGGCCAGCCGGCCCTGCGGAAGCTGCGCGGCGCAGTATTCCAGCCCCCTGCCCGGTTCGCCGATCAGGTCGGAACCCGGCACCCGGACGTTGTCGAAGAACAGTTCCGCCGTATCCGAGGCCTTCAGGCCCATCTTGTCCACCTGGGTGCCGGTGCTGTAGCCCTCGCCCTTGGCCACCATGAACAGCGAGAAAGAATCGTAGGCGCCCCGGCCGGAGCTTCCGTCCGTGCGGGCCAGCACCAGGGCGGCGTCGCCGGAGATGCCGTTGCCAATGAAGGTCTTCTGCCCGGTAACCAGCCAGTCATCCCCGTCGCGCACGGCCTTGGTGCGGACGCCGCGCAGGTCGCTGCCGGCCCCGGGCTCTGTCATGGCGATGGACGTGACGATCTCCCCGGACACCATGCCGGGCAGCCAGCGCTCCTTCAGATCGTCGGAGCCGTACGCCAGCAGGTGGGGGAGCACCATGTCGTCATGCAAGTGGAAGGCCAAGCCCACGGCCAGGTGGTTGCTGCGGGCGAACTCCTCATCGAGCACTGCCCGGAACCGGTAATCCGCCATGCCCATGCCGCCCAGGTCTTCGGGGACGGCCAGGGCCAGCAGGCCCTGTTCGCCGGCGGCGCTCCACATCCCGCGGGGCATGATGTGCTCGGCGTCCCAGCGAGCATAGTGGGGCGCCACCTCGCGCGCGTTGAACTCCCGGGCCACGTCGCGGAACAGCTCGTGGTCTTCGTCGTAGAGTTTGCGCTTCATCCTGCAGGCTCCTCATTACTGTGGCGGCTTGGTAGGGGCGGAACTGGCGGACTACATGCCAAAGGCCGCACCGGAACGTTCCAATGCGGCCTCTGGCCGTGTGCCGACCACCGCCGAAGCGGCTGCCTTCACACCCTGGGGTGAGATACGGGGGTTGAACCCGCGACCTCCTGGACCACAACCAGGCGCTCTGCCAACTGAGCTAATCCCACCATGCGCCAACCCCGCGCCCCGGAACCTGAGTTCCAAACTGCGGCGCAACAAGGCAGCGACAAACAGTCTACCTGCTCTTGGGCGGTGCTTGTGACACGGGGCCGGGATGCGCCCGGAACTTGTCCAAGATCACGTTCCGGGCAGGCTCCCGCACCGAGGCCTGGCCTCAGCCGGAAAAGTTCTTCGCTATCTCCCTGGCGGTGACGGAATCGGGCCCGGGTGCCGGGACAAAAACCGCTTCGCGGTAGTAGCGCAGTTCATTGATGGAATCCTGGATGTCGCCCAGCGCACGGTGTCCGCCATGTTTGGCGGGCGCCTGGAAATAGGCCCGCGCGTACCAGCGCCGGGAAAGCTCCTTAATAGTGGAGACATCGATCACACGGTAGTGCAGGTGTTCGACGACCTCCGGCATGTCCCGGGCCAGGAATACCCGGTCCGTGCCCACCGAGTTGCCACCCAGCGGAGCCTTCCCGGGCTCGGGGACATGGGCCTTGATGTACGCCATCACCTTGGCCTGCGCCTCTTCCATGGACAGACCGTCGGGCAGTTCATCCAGCAGCTTCGAGGTGGTGTGCATGTTGCGGACAAAGTCGTTCATCTGCAGCAACGCCCCCGGATCGGGCTTAATGACCACGTCGACTCCCTCACCGAGGATGTTCAGTTCCGAGTCCGTCACCAGGGCTGCCACCTCGATCAGGGCGTCAGCTTCGATGTTGAGACCGGTCATTTCACAGTCGATCCAGACAATGCGTTCATTGGATATAGGCACCTGATAAATGTACAGCCCATGCGCGGGCCTTTCAGGAGGCACCGGGAGGCCCAATGCTAAAATGGGCTGTGTCGTTGAACGCCCTGACGGGGCCGTTCCGATTGCCCGACTCCAGCCACCAGAGGACTTCAGCAAATGACGGCAGGCGAATCACGTGTCAGCACGGGAAGCCAGCCGGAGCTTGAATCGGGGGAGTCCCGGCCAGCCGCGCAGGTCTCCAGGCCGCGGGCCTATGTGGCCATCATCCAGGGCTTCATCGGTTCGCTGATGATCTTTGTCGGTTCCGTCGGAGCCGGCTGGATTGCCAACGGTTCGCCGATGGTCAGGCACCCGCTGGTGATCGCGCTGCGGACCGAGGGCTGGGGCGTGACCACCTCCACCGTTCTGCTGACCGTGGGTGCCATGCTGCTGATCCGGTCCTGGCTGCGGCTGGGGCAACGGCTCAGGGACTGGGGCCCGGGGTCCTTGCGCTCGGTGGTGCTGGCCATCACGGCCTGGGGCGCCCCGATGCTGTTCGCCGTTCCAATCTTCTCCCGGGACGTCTACGCCTACACGGGTCAGGGACGCCTGGTCCTGGAAGGGATGAATCCCTACACCACCGGCATTTCCGCACTGAGCAACTGGTTTTCGCTCGGCGCCGATCCGGCCTGGGCGGAGGCCAAGACGCCCTACGGGCCGTATTTCCTCTGGCTGGAGCGGGCGGTGGTCCAGATCACCGGAGCCCAGCCGGACGTCTCGGTTTTCCTGTTCCGCCTGCTGGCCGTGGCCGGGGTGGTCCTGTGCGTCCTGTATGTGCCGAAACTGGCGGCCCTGCACAACCTCAACGGAGGACGCGCGCTGTGGATTGCCGTGGCGAACCCGCTGTTCCTGATCAGCTTCGTGGCCAGCGCGCACAACGATGCCCTGATGGTTGGCCTGGCCCTGGCAGGCACCTATTTCGCCGCTACCCGGCGCCCGCTGTGCGGACTGCTGCTGGTCACCGCGTCAATCGGCATCAAGCCGATCACCATTGTGCTGCTGCCGTTCATCGGATTGCTCTGGGCCGGACCAGGGGCGTCACTGCTGCGGAAAATCGGCTTCTGGGCGGCCACGGTGGCCATCAGCTTCGGGGTGCTGCTCCTCAGCGGCATCCCTTACAACCTCGGCACGGGCTGGATCTGGGCCATCTCGGACCCCACCCCCGGCTTCACCGGCTATTCGCCCTCAGGATTCCTGGGCCAGCAGGTGCGGGGGCTCGCCGACGTGCTTGGCCTGAAGGGCGGAATGCTGGCCGACCTACTCCGCAGCGGCTTCAAATGGGCCGGGGTCGCTCTGGTGGTGTTCCTGATGTTCCGCGGCGACTACCCGAGACTGATCCGCCGCATGGCCCTGGCGTTCGCGGCGATCGTGATGCTCTCGCCGATCATCCAACCGTGGTACGTGCTGTGGTTCATCCCCTTCCTTGCCGTAACAGGAATCCGGAACGACTGGCAGATCAAGTCGCTGTACGTGATCATCACCTTCTTCGTGGTCTTCGGGGCCCAGGACCAGCTCTCCGTCTGGTCCTTCGTCCAACTGGACTACCGCGCCTCAACGCTGGCCTACCTGGTGGCGCTGGCGTTCATTTTCTACCTGCTGTTCATTGACATCCATACCCGCAAGCTGCTGCTGGACAGCCGGGTCACCCGGCTGCTGGTGCGCCGGCATGCCAAGGCATCTCCTGGCAGGGAGGGTGCGCTGGTGCTGCCCGGCTCTGACGTCAGCAAGGCGCAGGACACCAAGGCGCAGGACGACGACGGCGTCAGTCAGGTGCCTGCCGGTCCGCACGGCGGCGGCCAGGCGGATCCCGGTCCGCATGGCGCCGGCCAGGTGCCTGCCGGTCCGCGCGACGGCGGCCAGCCGGGTGCCGGTCCGCACGACGGCGGCGGTGCCCAGGCAGTTGCCGCTGCCGACGGTCGCGGTGACCAGGCGGCTGCCGGCGCAAGCATTCCCGCCGTCGTCGAACCTGCCGCCTCCGCCGACTGATCCGCCGCCTCCGCCGACTGATCCGCCGCCTCCGGCGACTGATCCGCGGCTCCGGGACCTGATCCACAGCCTCCGCCCACCGAATCAGCAGCGGGACAACCAGGCGCCGCGGCTAGCTCGCGGAGGCAGCCAGCGTTTCCTTGCCAGGCCGGGACTTGCGGGCCAGCTCAATGGTGCGGCGGACCGACCAGTACATCAGCACCACCAGCAGCACGTTGCGCGTCGTCAGCACCGCCGCCATGATCGGATTCGCGTGGATCAGCGGCGTGTAGAACAGTGGATAAATCACAAACGTCGTGATGGCGATCGCCATCAGCAGGGCCGAGGGTACCTTCCAGCGCTGCCAGTCGTGCGTCAGGCCGGCAACCACTACCGGCGCCAGCCAGATGATGAACTGCGGGGACCCCACCTTGTTGAACACCACGAAGGCCGTGGTCATCATCAGCGCGCCCTCCAGGAACAGTTCCTCCCGCTCGGCACCCTTGCGCAGCGCCCAGATCAGCAGTCCGGCACCGATCGCGGCGGCGAGCAGGAACAGCGGCTGCATCAGGAATGCGGCCACCGGAGCGCCCGGACCGTAGACCTCGGAGGAATTGATGGCCGTGTTGTCCGCGATCTTGAAGCCGTTGATGTGCAGCACGCTCAACCAGACCCAGGGCGTGGAGAAGGTGGCCTCCAGTTGCATGCCCCGCTGGCCCTGGTTGGTCAGGAAGTCGAACAGATGCCTGATGCCGCCCACCCAGAACGTGCCCGCCACCACTGCGGCCGTCACAGCCACGCCGGCGGCGATGATCTGCGGCCGTCTGCGGCTGGCAATCACGATCGGGGCCAGCACGGCGGCCGGCCAGACCTTGATCCAGGTGGCGATGCTCAGCAGCACGCTGGCCAGCACCGGCCGGGCGGCGGCCAGCAGCAGTGCCACCAGCACAATCGGAGCCGTGATGCCCTCCACCCGGGCAAAGCTCAGGTACCCCATGAACACGGTGAACACCAGCCACCACCAGGCCGGGGCAATGCCTGAGCGCCTCCGGTTGCCTCGAGTGAGGAACAGCAGGGCGCCGGCGTTCAGCGCGCTGATGATGAGGGTCCAGACCAGCAGGAACATGTCCGGTCCAGCAATGTTGGACAGGAAAATGGGGATCTGCGCCAGCACCGGGTAGACCCAGGGGCTGATCGCCTCCTGTGCATCGCCCGGGTCAAAGCCTGCCACCGCCCATTCGCGGTACTGCTCGGTGTCGCTGAAGGCCTGGCCGTGGATGATGAAGGACATCATCCAGCCCAGGAAGTACAGGTGCACCACCGCGTAACCCCACCAGACGCTGGAGGGCCTGGCGAACCAGGCGACGGCGGCAGGAGGCAGGACGGCGGCACGGATCCGCAGCAGGGTGGCGAAGAAGCGTTCGGAAATCTCAGGACTCCTTTGCCACGGACACTGTTGCAGGAGCGCCCTTACCCAGCAGGTAGAGCCTGCGCACGGACCAGCAGAACAGCACCACCAGCAGGATGTTGCGGATGGTGAGCACCAGGGCCATCAGCGGATTGTTGTGGCTGAGCGCGTCATAGAACAGGGGGTAGATGAAGAACGTGGCAATCGCGATCAGGATCAGCATCACCGCGGGCATCCGCCAGTGCTTCCAGCTGTGTGCCAGCCCGACCGCCACGGCAGGTGCCAGCCAGACCATGAACTGCGGCGAACCGACCTTGTTGAAGACGACGAACGCGGTGGCCATGGTCAGGCTGCCCGCCAGCAGCAGTTCGGTGCGGTCCGCGCCGCCATTGCGCTTGCCATTATGCAGCGCCCAGAAGATCAGTACCACCACCAACAGGGCCGCCAGGATCAGCAGCGGCTGCATCAGGAAGGACATGACGGTGGTTCCCGGGCCGTCCACCTGCATCGAGTTGATGTCGGTGTTCATGTACATGTGCGAGCCGTCGATGTGCAGCACGGAAAGCCACAGCCATGGCGTGGTGAACGTCGCCTCAAGCTGCATCCCGCGGTCGCCCTGCGCAGTCAGGAAGTTCAGCAGTTTGGGGCCGACGCCCAGGGCCAGGGCGGAACCGGCGACGACGGCGGTCACCGCGGCTCCCGCGGCGACGACAAGCAGCCGCTTCCGGACGACGGTCAGCAGCGCCAGCAGCACCGCGGCGGGCCAGACCTTCACCCAGGTGGCCACACTGAGCAGGACGGAGGCCACGAACGGCTGGGCGGCGCCATAGGCCAGCGCGATGAGCACGATGGGAGCCGTCAGGCCATCCACGCGGGCAAAGCCCAGCCAGCCCATCAGGAAAACGAACCCCATCCACCACCAGGCGGCCCGGATGGCGGCGTGCTTCTTTCCCCAGTCTGTGAGTTTCACCACGGCCAGCCCGTTTAAGGCGGTGATCATCAGCACCCAGATCAGCAGGAAGGGACCAGGTCCGGCAACCCCGGCGATGGCGATAGGCAACAGCGCCAGGATCGGATAAACCCACGGACTGGGAAGCCCCACGAGGTTCTCATCCCGAAAGCCGCCCAGTGCCCAGTCCCGGTAGATGTTGGTATCGCTGAAGGCCTGTCCCTGGACCACATAGATCATCATGAACAGGAAGAAGAACGCGTGAACGGCGATGAAGCCCCAAAGCAGGCCGCGGGGGCTGTTCATCCGCGACTCCAGCTTGGCCGGAAGGATCCAGTGGCGGAACCGGGTGAGGGCACCGAAGAATGAGTCCGTAGAGATGGGAGAGGTCCTTGTCAGCTATTCACCGGCTTCGCCAGCAATGTTCGGGTCCAACGGGTATCCGGTGGTTCAACAACGGTTCAACAACGGCGGCAGAAGAGCCTTCCCGCGCCTCAATAATATCGCAGGCGCTTGCGCACTCCGGTTGGGCCTGCAACGCCGGTGCTAGAATTGGGTGGGTCGAACGTGCTCGTTGACGGCACGGGAGTCAACCATGAATTGCCTGCCATATGTAATTCCTGAACGACTTCCTGAGACGAATTCCACATCGAATTCCTGACCATGTTTCCGACGAAGAGGGCCCGCTCATCATGTTGACCTCCAAGCCGCACCAGGGCCAATTGGGTGATATTGACCCTGCCCTGGCAGCCGGCGGGCAGCCAACAGGATGGACCCACACCAGCCGTCCGGTCAAGGTTGCGCTGATCCAGGGCTTCGTCGGTTCAATGCTGGTCGTGGCCGGCTCCATCGGCGTCGGCTGGCTGGCCGGCAGCTCGGGGCTGATCCGCACGCCGCTGTTTATCCTGGCCCGGACATCACCGATCGCAGTGATTATCTGCACCATACTGCTCTGCCTGGGGGCGCTGCTGCTGGTCAGGTCCTGGCTCCGGCTGGCACAGCGGATCGGCCGCTGGGATGGGGAGGCCCAGAAAATCCTGATCAAAGCCCTGTTGCTCTGGGCTGTGCCGCTGGCGGTTTCACTGCCGCTGTTCAGCCGGGACATCTATTCCTATATAGGCCAGGGCAGGCTGATGATGCAGGGCCTGGACCCCTACACGAACGGCATCTCGGCCCTCAACAATTACTATTCGATGGGGCCGGACACCCTCTGGACCGAGGCCCCCACCCCCTACGGCCCGCTCTTTCTGTGGATCGAACAGTTCGCCGTTTGGGTCGGCTTCGGCATCCCCGAAATCTCCATCATCCCCTTCCGGCTGGCCGCGATGGGCGGTGTGGCGCTGTGCGCCATCTACGTCCCCAAACTGGCGGCCTTATACGGGATGAATCCCGCCCGGACGCTGTGGCTGACCGTGCTCAATCCCGTGGTCCTGTTCAATTTCGTGTGCAGCGCCCACAACGACTCGCTCATGCTGGGACTGGTGGTGGCCGGCATCTATTTCGCGTCCACGAAGAAACCGGTGCTGGGCATCCTGCTGGTAACCGCCTCCATTGCCGTCAAGCCGATCACCCTGGTCGCCCTTCCCTTTATCGGACTGATCTGGGCCGGATCAAAAGCGGGCTGGAGCCGCAAGATCTGGTGCTGGGTGGCAACAGCAGCCATGTCGCTCGGGCTGCTGTGGATCTGCGGCATGGCCAGCGGCCTGGGATTCGGCTGGGTCGGCGCGCTGGGAACGTCGGGAACGGTCTGGATCTGGTATGCCCCCATCGGCGCTTCCGGCGCGCTGCTGGGAGGACTGACCAGTCTCTTCGGTGGGCCAGGCCAGGTGGTGACGGACGTCGTCCATCTGATCGGCAAGGCGGTTTCGGTCGTCGCCGTCGTCTGGCTGGCCATCCGTGGCGCGGCGGTCAACGGCGGAAACGCCGCCCACGTCCGGCGGATGGCGTGGGCCTTTGCCGCCGTCGTCCTGCTGGCGCCCATGGTCCAGCCCTGGTACCTGGTGTGGCTGCTCGTATTCTTCGGCGTCACGGGTATCCGCGACGACTGGCAACTGCGCGTGGTGCTGTACCTGACGACCTTCTTTACGCTGATTGCCCTGACCGACCAGCTCAGCGTCTTCCAGTGGATTTCCATCGCCGCGGTACGCGCCGTGGCCATTGCCGTCGGGGTGTCCCTGGCGCTGTACCTGATGTTCATCGACAAGAAGACCAAGGGCTTCTTTGGCCGGCCGTGGACCATTGCGTTGCGGCGGCAACGGGTTGCCGCCCGGGACGGTGCCTGAGCGGCGCCGTCCCCGTCAGCTCTACTTGGAAAGCCCTCCGACCAGGTTGATAACCGTCGCAATGATGACGGCGCCAAAGGAGTAGGACAACAGGGCGTGGCGTAGCGCCAGGGCGCGGATCTCGTCGCTGGTGATGTTGGTGTCGGAGACCTGGAACGTCATGCCGAGGGTGAAGGACAGATAGCTGAAGTCGCCATAGCGGGGAGGCGCCTTCTGGTTGAAGTCAACGCCGCCGTCGTCTCCGGTGTAGTACAGGTGGGCGTAGCGCAGGGCGAAAAGCGTATGGACCATGAACCATGAGGACCCGACTGTGGTCAGCGCGAGTGCCACGAGCACAACCTTGCCGGCGCCGTCGGCCGAGCCTGCCTTAATCAGGATGAGGCCGACGACGGCGAAGCTCGCGACGCTGGCGACCAGCAGCAAGGCATCGGCTATGGCGCGTCCTGGATCCTCACGGGTCGCATGCCGTGACGTCGCCTCCGCGTCCAGGCCATGGATCGTCAGATAGACGGAGACCGAGTAGGTCAGCGAAGCGGTGAGCCAGCCGACTGCTGGGGCGTATGTCCATTCGCCGGCAATCCCTGTAATGACGGCGGCAATCAGGCCCAGGATGAACATGGCCAGCAGCCGGGTCATCGAACGCTGCAATCGTGCCCTGAAGTCGCGCGGGGATTCGTTCCGCCTGTTCATGATTCCTTCCTATCCGTTGAGGGTCCACCCACGCATCGCCCACCTTGGCTGCATGGGTCCGGAAGCCGGGCCGGATCCATGCAGCACGGTCATTCGCCTGGCACATTCCCTTGACCCATTCACTCTCCAGATCCACCCTCCACGTCTTCGT
>DATIMB010000287.1:0-19486 GCA_035475875.1 Micrococcaceae bacterium | reverse complement strand
GGGAAGCAGATGCAGCGGGGCCGGGCCGTGCAGGCCGCGGCGCAGCCGGGCCGGCGGGCGGCCAGGGGCCAGCACGGGAATGTCCAGGCGGTCCTGGACGGTGATCAGGTCCAGGACACCCAGCCTGTCCAGCAGGTCCTGGTAGCGGCGGTAGCAGCGCAGCAGCACATGCGCCCCGGTGTCCACGGTGAGGGCGCCGCGCCGGAAGGAATACGTGGCGCCGCCCAACCGTGGCCGGGCCTCCAGCACCGTGACGCGTCGCCCCTGTTCGGCCAGGGCAAGCGCAGCGGTAATGCCGGCCAGGCCGCCTCCCACCACCACCACGGTGCCCGCGCTGCTCATGCCCGCCCCAACGCCATCGCCCGGACGGCCACGCGCAGCTTTCCGGATGTTGACAGGGACAGCCGCTGCCCGCGCACCGCCTCGGGGTCGGCGGCTATCCGGGCCAGCAGCCGGCGGTAGATGCCGGCCATGGCTGCGGTACACGCGGCGCTGCGGTGGTCCAGCAGCGGCAGCAGCTTCAGCCCGTCGTCGTACCACTCCTGGGCACGCGCCGCCTGGAACCGGACCAAGGCGGCGAACCGCTCCGGCGGGTCCGCCAGCGCCCCCGCGGAGTCCAGTTCCAGCGTGCAGCCGAAGCGTTCCAGGTCTTCCTGCGGAAGGTAGATGCGTCCGTTCTGCCGGTCCTCGCGCAGGTCGCGGAGGATATTGGTCAGCTGGAGAGCCACCCCCAGGGCATCCGCCAACGGAGCGGCACGCTCCGGCCGTGGGGGCGCGTACACGCCCAGCGACAGCCGCCCGATGGAACCGGCGACGCACCGGCAGTAGTAGGCCAGCTCATCAAAGCCGACGTACTGCCGACCCTCAACGTCGGCCCGGCAACCGGCGATGAGCTCGTCGAACGCTTCCAGCGGGAGGGGCAGCCTGGCGGCGGCGTCGGCCAGGGCCAGCAGGACCTGGTCGTTGGGGTCCGCCGGCGAGGCGTGCCGGATCAGGTGCGCCAGGGCTGCGGAGCTCGCGGTGAGCGCCTGCAGCTTCTGCTCCGGCGGCAACGCGCCGTCGCCAATGTCGTCAACGCGGCGGGCTAGTGCATAAATGGCGCACATCGCCTGTCTTTTCACCCGGGGCAGCAACCGGATTCCGTAGGAAAAGTTCCGCGCTTCCCGGCGGGTGATGTCCGCACAGACTGTGTAGGCTGCGTCCACGCTCATCCGGGCCACCTTACGGTGGCCTGCAGCCAGGCAGCGGCCACGTCCCGCTTGGAGGGTTTGCGCGTCCGCATCGGGTCGTGGCCGCTGCGGCGCAGCCCGGCGGCAGCGGCGCGGCCGCCGGCAATATAACCGGAGATTGCCAGCCGCGGCCAGCCACGCAGGGTCGAGACCAGCGGCGCTCCGGCGTCGAGCCAGGCCAGGGCCCGGTCCGTCTCGAAGGCGATCAGGGCGCGCAGTTCGTCGGTGGCCACGGGGGAATCCAGCAGGGTTTCCGCGACCTTGAAGCGCCGGAGGTCGCACTGCGGGACGTAGATCCGGCCGCGGCCGTAGTCCTCGCCGACGTCCTGCCAGTGTTCCAGCAGTTGCAGGGCCGTGCAGACCCGGTCGGAGAAGGCAATGCGGTCGGCGGTGGCGCAGCCGAAGATGTGCAGCACGATTTCCCCGACGGGATTGGCGGAGAGTGCGCAATACCCGAGCAGATCCTGGAACGTGGCATACCGGGCCACCCGCTGGTCCACCAGGTTGGCTTCGACGAGCCGCAGCCAGGGACCGGCCGGAACTCCTCCACGGGTCATCAGCGGTGCCAGGTCCGCCACGATCGGATCGGCTGGACGTCCGCCGGCGTAGAGCAGTTCCACCTGGGATCCCACCTGTTCCAGCAACCGCACCCGGTCCCCGGCGGCCTCGTCACCCAGATCGTCCACGTAGCGGGCAAAGCGGTAGGCGGCGACCAGATCGGCGCGGATCCGCCGGGGCAGCACGGTCAGGGCGACCGGAAAGTTCTCGCCCGCCATGGCCTCCCGGGTCCCGGCAGCCGTCCGGACGGAGGTGACGTCCACCGGATCTTCGCTATGCCGCCTGCTCACGCCATCACCTCGGTGCGCTCTTGCTGTGCAGCCGGGCCAGCGCCGGGCGGTAGACCCGGCCCCGGACGGCAGCGGCAATCCCGGGGCCATCCAGCCCGTAGCGGACCAGCAAATCACTGCGGCTGCCGTGCGGGATGTAGGCGGTCGGCAGGCCCAGATTCAGCACGGTGCTGTCCGCCCCCGCGGCGGAGAGCGCCTGGCTGATTTGGCTCCCGACGCCGCCGCTGCGAACCCCGTCCTCAACGGTGACGACCAATCGGTGGCCGGCCGCGAGGCGGACCAGCGGTTCACTGACCGGCAGCACCCAGCGCGGGTCGACGACGGCGCAGTCCACCTCGTCCGCGGCCAGCGCCTCTGCGGCCTCCAGCGCTGCGGCGGCCATGACACCCACCGCCACGATCAGCACGCTGGCACGGTCGGCGGTCCGCAGAATGTCCAGGCCGTCGTGCTGTGCCCGGGCCGGGATCGGCGCCCCTAAGCTGCTCTTGGGGAACCGCAGTGCCGTTGGTCCGGTCCGGTCCGCCACGGCCTCCCGCAGCTCGTCCGCCAAGGACCGGGCATCCCGGGGCGCGGCGACCCTCATGCCCGGAATGCCGCCCAGCATGGCCAGATCCCAGATGCCGTGATGGCTTGGTCCGTCCGGGCCGGTGATGCCGGCCCGGTCGAGGCTCAACGTCACGGGTAAACGGTGCAGGCCCACATCCAGCAGCAGTTGGTCGAAGGCGCGGCCGGCGAAGGTGGCGTAGAGGGCAACCACGGGGTGCGCCCCGCCCATGGCCAGGCCAGCGGCGGAGGTGATCGCATGCTGCTCCGCGATGCCGACGTCGAAACAACGCTCCGGGAAGCGGTCCGCAAAGGGCTGCAGTCCGGTGGGCCCCAGCATCGCCGCACTGATGCCCACCACTTCAGGGTGCTCTTCTGCGGCCTGCAGCATTCCTTCGGCGAAGGCGTCGGTCCAGGTGGTGGCCCCGGTCTTGGTGGTCTGCGCGCTTTGCGGCGGCAGGCCCGTGTCCACGTCGAGCACCCCAATACTGTGCAGCCGGTCGACGTCGTCGTTCTCCGCCGGGGCGTAGCCGCGGCCCTTCTGCGTCAGGCAATGCACCAGCACCGGGGTCCGCCGGGTGCGCGCCTGGGCCAGGGCGGCTTCCAGGGCGGCCAGGTCATGCCCGGGCACCGGGCCCAGGTAGTCGAACCCCAGGGCGGTAAAGATCGATTCCGTAAAGGAGGATCCTGCGCTGGAGCTTAGCGTCCCGGGAGCAGTGCCGCCCAGTTTTTCGACGACGGCGCCATAGGCCGGGCGGTCGTGCAGCCGGTGCAGGTGGCGGGGCAGGCCCCCGGCCGTGGGCGAGTACGAACGGCCGTTGTCATTGAGCACGACGATGACCGGGCGCCGCGAAACGCCCAGATTGTTCAGCGCCTCCCAGGCCAGGCCGCCGGTCAGGGCGCCGTCGCCTACCACGGCGACCACGGTCCGGTCACTGCCGGACAAATCGAACGCCTTGCTCAGGCCATCGGCGTAGGACAGGGCGGTGGAGGCATGCGAATTCTCCACCAGGTCATGCTTGGACTCGGTACGGTTCGGGTAGCCGGACAGGCCGCCTGCGGTGCGCAGCTTGCTGAAACCACCGCGCCGCCCGGTCAGCAGTTTATGGACATAGGCCTGGTGGCCGGTGTCGAAGATGATCGGCGTGAAAGGTGATTGGAACACCCGGTGCAGGGCCATCGTGATCTCGACAATGCCCAGGTTCGGTCCTAGGTGGCCCCCCGTGGAGCAGACGGACTCCACCAGGAATTGGCGGATCTCCCCGGCCAGCTGGACCAACTCGGTTTCGGTGCATGAGCGCAGGGCTGCCGGTCCGTCCAGGTCGTTGAGTATGCTCATCACGAACCTCCGCTGGCCATAAGAGCGGCTGCTGCTGAACCGCTCAGCGTTCAAGCTCCCAACGGGCTGTGAATGTATCGCGTTGCGAGACTTTGTACCGCGAGTCTACGCCGACCGGAAGGGCTATGTGTAGTGTTCCGGGACGCGTTCAATGAAGTCCGCAGAAAGATGCTGCAGGAAGTCCTCGGAAATGTGCAGCATGGCGGCAGCGCGCTGGAGTTCAGCCAGGTGCGCGCGGCTCAGGCGTTCCAGTACGACGCTTGCCTCCGGGGTCAGGCGCAAGCGCACCACCCGGGCATCATGGGAGTCGCGGCGGCGTTCAAGCAGGTGCAAGCTCTCGGCGCGGCGGACCAGTCCGACGGCGCTGTGGTGGCGGATCTGCAGGGCTGCCGCAATGTCGCTGACGCTCGCGGCCTCGTTGTGCGCCCGCACGACCAGCAGCAGTTGGTGTTGTTGCGCGGTCAGGCCGGCCTTCACGGCTTCCTGTTCGCTCCAGACCATGAAGGCGCGTAGTGCGCTTCGAAACGTCAATAACAGATTGTATTCGGCGTCGGTAAGGTCCGACATAGGCTCATGATACGCGTAAAACGTCGTCCCTGAACTGATCGCCAGGGGGACCAATTTACCGGCAGGCAGCGGGATTTTCTGTGCCGGACCTTCCACTACGACGTCGGGGCGCGCCGGCTGGCGTGGTCCGACGGCGTCTACCGCATGCACGGTTACTGCCGCGGCGAGATTGTCCCGACCCTTGACCTGGGGACCTCCCACAACCACTCTGCTGGATGCGCACGGGACCGCGGTCGCTGTGCACGGATTCATGGTGGACCTGACCACGACCGTGCAGAAGGAAACGGAGCAGATCCGCCGGGAGGCGGTGGAGGCGGCGAACGTCCACCGCGGGGTCGTCGAACAGGCCAGGGGGATCCTGATGGGCGCCTTCAAGGCTGACGCGGACGAAGCCTTCAGGATGCTGATCGCTGGCAGCAACCAGAGAGCGGTGGCCCCTCTGGAATCCTGTTCCGGCGAGGGGGATAATGGAAGAACATCCTGCGGCCCAGCGGCGTGGCCCTGCAGGTTGCTGTGCTTCAGGCACCGGCCACGCCCGGTGCGGAGCGGACAGGTGTTAGCGAGGCTATTGTGGCGCTCTCAGATGAGGAGCGGAAGCGGCTGCAGGAGCTTGAGCAGGATCTGGCTCAGGGTTCATCGAACCTGACCGGCCCCCAAACCGGGAGTTCCGTGTCCGCCCGCGGTTTCGGCGGGTTCGTGGTCGGCGCCATCGGTGTGCTGATTCTGCTCCTTGGCATTGCCGGCGGGGCATCAGGTGCCGCCGTCTTCGGCTTCATTGTGATGGCCACGGGCGTCTTTCTGGCTGTCCGCGCCCGCCGCTCAAACGGGGAATAGAGGCGCTTCCAGTACCTGGGCCTGGAACCGCATTTAGTGCGAAAATGGCCGCCTCTAGTGCGAAAAATGTCCGCGGCTGTATTCGAAGACCCAGCCAATCAGGGCCACTGCAGCCAGCGCCCCGCCGATGAACACGATCCACCAGGCCACCGCCAGGCCCAGGAATCCGCAGCCGCATGCCACCGCCAGCAGGGCCGGCCACCAGCTCCAGGGGCTGAAGAACCCTTGCTCGCCGGAGCCTTCGTGCACTTCGGCATCGTGACGGTCCTCCGGGCGGCTTCCCACCCGTTTGCCGGTATACCAGAGGTAATAACTGATCATCCCGCAGAGGCCTGCGACCAGGGTCAGGCCGATACCACCAACCCACTCGCCGAAGTGGGTCCAGAAACCATAGCCGATAGCGGTGATGACCAGGAAGAGCATCAGGCCGGCAAAGAGGCCCGCTTCGGTTTTCATGATGACGATTCTCCTCGGTTCGCGGCACCCAATGAGGCGGCCACGGGCGAGCCCGACGTCTGGTAGGTCGCCAGTTCCGGGTGGTGCAGGTCCACCGCCGGGCGCTCCGAACGGATCCGCGGCAGGGAAACAAAGTTGTGCCGCGGCGGCGGGCAGGAGGTGGCCCACTCCAGCGAGGCGCCGAAGCCCCACGGATCGTCGACCTCCACCCGCTTCTTGCTGCGCCAGGTGATGTAGACGTTCCAAAAGAACGGGATCATCGACGCGCCCAGCAGGAAGGAACCTATCGTGGAGAACTGGTTCATCCAGGTGAAGCCATCCTCGGGCAGGTAGTCCGCGTAGCGGCGGGGCATGCCCAGCACACCCAGCCAGTGCTGGATCAGAAACGTTGCATGGAAACCGACGAAGAGCATCCAGAAGTGGATCTTGCCCAGCCGCTCGTTAAGCATCTTGCCAGTGAATTTGGGCCACCAGAAGTAGAACCCGGCAAACATGGCGAACACGACGGTGCCGAAGACCACATAGTGGAAGTGCGCCACGACGAAGTAGGTGTCCGAGACGTGGAAGTCCAGCGGCGGGGAGGCCAGGATGATGCCGGTCAGGCCGCCGAACAGGAAGGTGACCAGGAAGCCCAGACTCCACAGCATCGGCGTCTCGAACGTCAGTGAACCGCCCCACATGGTACCGATCCAGTTGAAGAACTTCACCCCGGTGGGCACCGCAATCAGCATCGTCATCAGGGAGAAGAAGGGCAGCAGCACCGAGCCGGTGACATACATGTGGTGCGCCCAGACCGTGACGGACAGCGCGGCAATGGAGATGGTGGCGAAGACCAGGCCCTTATAACCGAAGACAGGCTTGCGGCTGAAGACCGGGAAGATTTCCGAGACGATGCCGAAGAACGGCAGCGCAATGATGTACACCTCCGGGTGGCCGAAGAACCAGAACAGATGCTGCCACAGAATGGCCCCGCCGTTGCCCGGATCAAAGATGTGCGCACCGAACCGCCGGTCCGCACCGAGGGCGAACAGCGCCGCGGCCAGCGGCGGGAACGCCATGATCACCAGAATGGAGGTGATCAGGGTGTTCCAGGTGAAGATGGGCATCCGCCACATGGTCATGCCCGGGGCGCGCATGCAGATGATGGTGGTGATGAAGTTGACCGAGCCCAGGATGGTACCGAAACCTGCCATCGCCAGGCCAAACACCCACAGATCCCCGCCCACCCCGGGCGTGTACGTGGTGTTGTCCAGCGGCGCGTAGGCGAACCAGCCGAAGGACGCGGCGCCCTGCGGGGTGATGAAGCCGGCGACGGTGATGGTTCCGCCAATGATGTACATCCAGTAGGCGAAGGCATTCAGCCGCGGGAACGCCACGTCCGGGGCACCGATCTGCAGCGGCATGATCACGTTCCCGAACCCGGCAAAGAGGGGAGTGGCGAACAGCAGCAGCATGATGGTCCCGTGCATGGTGAACAGTTGGTTGTACTGCTCCTTGGTCTGCAGGATCTGCATGCCCGGTTCAAACAGTTCCGCACGCATCAGCAGCGCCATGACGCCGCTCAAACAGAAGAACACGAAGGACGTGATCAGGTACAGATAGCCGATGGTCTTGTGGTCCGTTGAGGTGATCCAGCCCACGACGATGGCGCCTTTGGACCGCGGGACCACCATGGGTTCGCTTGGCCGGGCCTGAGTGCTGCTGATGTCCACTGCCATATCCGGCTCCTAGGCGGAGTTTTGGGCCCTGTCCTTGCCGCAACGTTTTAACGGCCTAGGGCGGCGCTCACGTGCGACGAGCATACGCCCCCCTGGCGAAAGAGGGGAAGGCCTAGGGGGAAAGCCGGAGGCGTTGAGGGAGTGCCCGGCGGGGGCTAGTCTGGGGATATCCGGTCCAAAAAGTGGCCATCCCCAGTGGGTGGGGGCAGCATGAGTGCCAGTGCGGTTCGGCCGGTCCTGCAGCCAGGCAGCGCGCAGAACGACCACGGGCTTGAGCCCATGGGAAGGCTGGTGCGGGATTTGGTCCGCGTGGTCCGCGGCGAGGTCCGCTTCGACGAGGCCAGTCGCCGTCTCTACGCCAATGACGCTTCGATCTACCGGATGATGCCCATCGGCGTCGTGATCCCCCGCGACGACGACGACGTCATCGCCGCGCTTGCCGCCTGCCGCCGGCACGGCGTGCCGGTGATGGCACGCGGCGGCGGAACCGGGCTTTCCGGGCAGAGTGTCAACGCGGCCGTCGTCTTCGACTTTTCCAAGTACATGAACCGGATTCTTGAACTGGACCCGGTGGCGCGCACTGCCCGGGTCCAGCCCGGGGTGATCTGCGACCAGCTGCGCGATGCGGCACTGGAGCATGGCCTGACCTTCGCCCCGGACCCCGCCACCCACGACCACAACACGCTGGGAGGGATGCTGGGCAACAACTCCTGCGGCACGCACTCGGTGTACGGCGGGAAGACGGTGGACAACACCATCGAACTGGACGTGCTGCTCTACGACGGCACACGGATGAGCGTCGGCATCGATGAGGAAGGGCAGCTGGACTCGATCATCGCGCAGGGCGGGCGCCGCGGCGAGGTCTACGCAGGGTTGCGTTTCCTGCGCGAGACCTATGGCGAGCTGATCCGGCAGCGCTACCCGAAGATCCCGCGGCGGGTGTCCGGGTACAACCTGGACGACCTGCTGCCGGAGAAGGGGTTCAATACCGCCCGGGCCCTGGTCGGCTCGGAGAGCACCTGCGTGCTGATCCTGTCCGCCACGGTCCGGCTGTTGCCGTGGCCGGCGCACCGGGCCCTGGTGGCCCTGGGCTCTCCCGATTCGCCGGCCGCCGCCGCGCACGTGACCGAGATCCTGGAGACCGGCCCCCTCGCCGTGGAGTTTTTCGAGTACGGGATCATCGAAAACCTGCGCAAGAAGAACTTCGGCTCGCCGGGGATGGATGAGCTGCCGCAGGGCCGCACCTTTGTGCTGGTCGAGTACGGCGGAGGGAGCCAGGCCGACGCCGAGGCAGCAGCGGCGGCGTTGGGCTCCCGGCTCCGCGCTCTGCCGGCAGGCCCCGACACCCGGACCTACACCGATGCGGCGCAGCAGGCCGATATCTGGGAGGTCCGGCGCGGAGCCATCGGTTCCACCCGGATCCCCCAGGAACATGGCGGACTCGCAGGCTGGGAGGACGCCGCCGTCGACCCTTCCCGGCTCTCCGACTATCTGCGCGATTACGCGGAACTGGTCAGGAAATACGGTTACCACACCGTGTTGTTCGGGCACTTTGGCCAGGGCTGCATCCACAACCGGCTGGACCTGGACATCAAGACAGCCGAGGGTATTGCCACCTTTGCCGCCTTCCTGTCGGATGCGGCGGACCTGGTGGTGGGCTATGGCGGGTCCTGCTCGGGTGAACATGGAGACGGGCAGCTCAAGGCAGCGTTCCTGCCCCGCATGTTTGGCCCCGAGCTCATCCGCGCGTTCGAGCAGTTCAAGGACCTGTTCGACCCTGACGGTGCCATGAATCCGGGCAAGGTGGTGCGGCCACGTTCGCCGGTCAGCGACCTCCGTCTGGGTACCGGCTACAACCCGCCGGTGCTGGAGACCCACTTCAGCTATCCGCAGGACGGCTTCAACTTTGCCGACGCCGCCAACCGCTGCTTCGGGGTGGGCAAATGCAGGCATCTGGACGGCGGGACCATGTGTCCGAGCTTCATGGTGACCCGGGAGGAGAAGAACTCCACGCGCGGCCGCTCCCGGCTCCTTTTTGAGATGATGCAGCAGGCCGGCGAACGGAAGAACCCCTGGCGCGACGAGGGCGTCAAAGATGCGCTGGACCTGTGCCTGGCCTGCAAGGGGTGCAAGGGCGACTGCCCGGTCCGGGTGGACATGGCCACCTACAAGGCGGAATTCCTCTCGCACTACTACCAGGGCCGGCTGCGCCCGCGGGCGGCCTATGCCATGGGCCTGATCCAGGTCTGGGCGCGGATCGCCTCGCTGATGCCGGGGCTGGTGAACACTGTGGCCGGCAGCCGGAGGCTCGCACCGGCGCTGAAGGCCGCCGCCGGGCTGGCACCGCAGCGCCAGGTGCCCCGTTTCGCGCCCCGTACCTTCCGCTCCTGGATGCGCGGCAGAACCATGGCTAACCCCGCCGGCACTCCGGTGCTGCTGTGGGTGGACACCTTCAGCAACCATTTCCAGCCCGAGGTGGCCATCGCCGCCGTCGAGGTGCTGGAGGATGCCGGCTTCCGGGTCGGCATCCCCGCACAGACGCTGTGCTGCGGGCGGCCGCTGTACGACTACGGGATGCTGGAACCGCCAGGCACTATCTGCAGGACGTGCTGAACGTGCTGGGCGGTGAGATCAGGACGGGCGTCCCGGTGGTGGGGCTGGAACCGTCCTGCGTGGCCGTGTTCCGGGACGAGCTGGGCAACATGATGCCCAACGACGAGAACGCCCGGCGCCTGGCCGCGCAGACCTTCACGCTGGCCGAACTGCTGGCTAGGTATGCCCCGGACTGGACGGTGCCGACGCTGGCCGGTGCCGCCCTAGTGCAGGTGCACTGCCATCAGGGGGCTGTGCTGGGCTTCGGCAGCGAGGAGGCACTGCTGAAGCGGCTGGGCCTTCAGGTCACGGTGCCCGACGCGGGATGCTGCGGAATGGCCGGCAGCTTCGGTTACGAGGCCGGCCAGAACTATGACGTCTCGATCGCCTGTGGGGAGCGCGTCCTGCTGCCCCTGGTCCGCGGTGCGGCACCGGAGTGCCTGATCATTGCTGACGGGTTCAGCTGCCGTGAGCAGATAGCCCAGAACACCGGCCGCCGCGCCCTGCACCTGGCCCAGGTGCTGCGGCTGGGCATGCAGATCGACGCCCTGGACGCCTATCCGGAAAACGGCGCGTGGGTACCTCCCGCCCACCCGGCCGGCTCCCGCCGTCGTCGGACCCTGCTGGCCGCGGCAGGCGCAACCGCTGCCGCGGCGGCGGCCATAACCGCGCGGACGGTTGTGGCCGGGAAGAGGCAACACTGACAACCGACAGAAGGTGCACGTGATGGCACAACAGGACAAACCCACAACCTCGGATCTGGTCATTGAACGGCTGCTGGCCTGGAACATTGACACATGCTTTGGCCTCTGCGGGGACCAGATCAACGGCTTCTTCGAGTCGCTGCGAAAACACGCGGACCGCATGCGTTTTGTGCACGTGCGGCACGAGGAGAACGCCGCGCTCGCCGCCGTCGGCTATGCGAAGTTCGCCGGACGGCCGGCCGCCTGCGTCGCCACCGCCGGACCGGGGGCAATCCACCTGCTCAATGGTGTCTATGACGCGCGGATGGACGGCGTGCCGCTGATAGCGATTTCAGGCATGTCCTACCACGACACGATCGGATCCCACCTGATCCAGGACGTCGAATCCGACAAGCTGTTCGCGAACGCATGCCTGTTCAACGAGCGCGTCATGGGACCGGCGCACGCCACCACCGTCACGGACCTGGCCGTCCGCAGCGCCCTGGCGCACCGCGCGCCCTCGCACATCGCTCTCCCCATCGACGTGCAGTCGCAAAGCGAGGACAAAGCCTCCCCGAAAAACGTTCCGGGCCACCATTCGCTGGCGGCACAGCCGATGGTTTCGCTGCCGCCTGAGCGGGAACTGCAGCGCGCAGCCGAGGTGCTGGCTGGCTGTGAGCGCATCGCTATCTGCGCCGGGGCCGGTGCGCGGGGAGCCGGCGACGCGCTGGAACACGTGGCCGACCTGCTGGCCGCCCCGATCATCAAGGCCGGACTCGGCAAAGACTGCGTTCCCGACGAGAGTGAGTACACCACCGGCGGGATGGGGCTGATCGGCACCCGCGCCAGCCAGGAGGCCTTCGAAAACTGCGACGGGTTCCTCATTGTGGGTTCCTCCACCCCGTACTACGAATTCTGGCCTAAACCCGGGCAGGCGCGGGGCGTGCAGATTGACCTTGAGCCCAGCCGGATCGGGATGCGCTACCCGGTGGAGGTGGGGCTGGCCGGCGATGCGGGCCTGACGCTGGCGGCCCTGGCCCCGCTGCTGGCCCGCCATGAGGACCGGTCCTTCCTGGAGCGCGCGCAGACCGCTACCCGGGAGAGCTGGGAACTGCTGCGCAGCCAGGCCCAGGACGAGGTCCGCCCGATGCGGCCCCAGACCGTCACCTGGCAGCTGTCCGAACTGCTGCCCGACGACGCTATTATCACTGGCGACGCCGGCAGCGTCACCGCCTGGTCGAACAGGCTGAAATTGCGCCGCGGGATGCAGTATTCCTTTTCCGGCACGCTGTGCTCCATGGGAGCCGCCGTCCCGTACGCGATCGGTGCGCAGATCGCCTACCCGCAGCGGCCGGTGGTCGCCTTCACCGGCGACGGCAGCATGTCGATGGGGATGGGAGAGCTGGCCACGCTGGCCTACTACAACCTGCCCATCACCGTGGTGGTGCTGCACAACAATTCGCTGGCGCTGGAGATCTGGGAGCAGAACGCCCTGCTGGGCAACCCGCAGTTTGCCTGCGATCTGCCCTCGATCGGGTTCGCCCAGGTTGCCGAGGGCTGCGGTGTGCGCGGCTTCCGGGTGGAGGACCCCGCCGAGGTGGCCGGAACGCTGCGTGCCGCGCTGGCCCATGACGGTCCGGCGCTGGTGGAGGCGATCACGGACCCGCTGGAGGCACCCTTCGGCGAATCGCTGCTGCCGGCCCATGCCAAGCACCTGGTTACCGCGTTCCAGAACGGCGAGCGGGACCGGGAGGCGATGGCCGCGAACCTGCTGCAGCCCGAGCGGCTGGCGCAGTCCCCGTCACTGCGCGGGGTGCAGGACCAGCTGGAGCGCTTCACCTGACCGCAACCAGCCGGTCAGCGCCAGATGCCGGAACTGCCGCGACGGTGGCTGCCCACCAGGTGCGTGTCCACCATCCCGATAGCCTCCATGAGTGCATACATGGTGGTGGGGCCGACGAAGGCGAAGCCCTTCTTCCGCAATGCCTTGGACAAGGCGACGGATTCCGGGGTCTGCGTGGGGATGTCTTCGAAGGTCGCCGGCTCGGGAGTGCGGTCCGGCTGGAAGGACCAGACAAAGGCGGCCAGGCCGCCCTGTTCGCGGAGCGCTATGGTCGCTTTCGCGTTGGTGATGGCAGCCCGGATTTTGAGCCGGTTGCGCACGATCCCCGGGTCGGCCAGCAGCCGGCTGACGTCGTCGTCGTTGTAGCCGGCGACAGCGTCCGGGCGGAAGTCGCTGAACGCGGCCCGGAAGGCCGGACGTTTGCGCAGGATGGTGGCCCAGGAAAGGCCGGCCTGGAACGCCTCGAGGCTGATCCGCTCGTACAGACCCTGTTCGTCGGTGACGGGCATCCCCCATTCGGTGTCGTAGTACTCCCGCAGCATGGGATCCACCGACGCCCACACCGGCCGGGCCAGGCCGTCCTCACCTATGACGATGCCGCTGGCCGGGAGCCCGGTACGGTCCTTGAGTTCGCGTTCGGCGTTGGCTTCGTCGGCTTCCAGCAGCCCGCTGTGGTGGTCCGTCACGGTTCGCTCATTTCCTTCTGGATAGGGTGCTGTGGTCGGGGGAGCCCGCGGCAGGGCGGGACAGGTCAGGCCAGCTCAGGACAGGCCGGTGACGCGCATGGTGATGTTGATCCTTCCGGTCTCCAGTCCGCAATCCGCCGGCGCGGTCCCCGGGTAGATCCTGGGGATGCCATGGTACGCCAACCGGGACGGCCCGCCGAACACGAACAGGTCGCCGGAGGCCAGCTCGACGTCCGTGTACGGCTTGTTCCGGTTGTCCGTGTTCCCGAACCGGAACTGGCAGGTGTCGCCGATGGACAGCGATACCACCGGTGCCGGGGAGAGCTCGTCCTTGTCCTGGTGCATCCCCATCCGTGCACCGTCGTCGTAGTAGTTCACCAGCGCGGTATCGGGCGTGTAGCCCTCGCCGGCACCGGGATCTGAGCTGGCTTCGACCAGTGCGGCCCGGCCCAGCCGGACCATCCAGTCCGGGAAGTCCAGCACGCGGTTGCCGTTGACGTCCACTGCTTCCCGGGTGTACTGGTACGGGCGCCAGTGCCAGCCCAGGCACACGGTTTTGACGCTCATTTCATGGCCACGGACCTTGGCGGCGCGGATCGGGACAGGGCCGCTGGCCCATTCCCGGAAGCGGGCGACGATCCACCGCTGCTGTACCGGCGTCAGCCAGCCGGGGACCAGCGTGGCGCCGGGGGCCAGTTCACGGCGCGGCCGGCCGAAGACGTCGTCGCCGAAGAGGACGCTGCTCACGCTGCTTGCTCCAGCGTCAGCAGGGCGGTTTTGGCGTCCAGGCCGCCGACGTAGCCGCCAAGTGTGCCGTCGGTGCGGAGCACGCGGTGGCAGGGGACGACGACGGGAAGCGGGTTGGTGGCACAGGCGGTGCCGACGGCGCGCACCGCCTTCGGATTGCCCACGATCTGCGCGACCTCTTTGTAGGACTCGGTCTGTCCGTAGGCGATCTCCGACAGGTGCCGCTGCACCAGCTGCCGGAAACCGCTGGAGAGCGAGTAGTCCAGCGGCAGGTCGAATCCGGTGCGCTGACCGGCAAAATACTCGTCGATTTCCCGGGCTGCGGCAGCCAGCCGCCGGGGAGCGCGCAGGATGCGCGGACTGATCCTGGCGGCCAGGGTCTGCAGCACTTGGTCGTGGCCCTCACGTTCAAAGGCCACACGGACCAGGCCGCGTTCGGTGGCCGCGAGCAGCAGCGGGCCGACGGCGGTGTCGATGGTGGTGTAGGCGACGTCGAGGATGCCGTGCTGGGCCGCGGCGGCTTCCAGCCTGCTGTGCAGGGCGGCCAGTTCCTCGGGGGCCGCGCCGCTCAGGTCCAGCAGGGAGCGCGTCTGGGCCCCGCTCAATTCACCGGTGCTGGCGTTCATCGGGTAACTCCTTTCGTGGCTGGGCAGTTGTCCAGGTAGGTGGCCCGCAAGGTGCGGATACCGTCCGCGGCTGACCGGCGCGCCGCATCCGTGCTGCCGCCCAGGATGCCCGCGACCTCCCGGTACGGCAGGCCACCCAGGTAGTGGTAGGCGACGGCTTGGCGTTGCTTCGGCGGGAGCGCCCTCAGCGCCGTCCATAGGTCATGGTCGACGTCGTCGGGCACCCCAAGGGAGGAGACGCGTTCGGGCACCTCGTCCGTCGGAACTGCCTGCCGTTGCCTGGCCCGCGTCACATCGATTGCCTTGCGGTGCGCGATGGTGACCAGCCAGGCCTGGACGTTCGCGTCCTCCGGGAGCGACGGCCAGGCCTTCAGCGCGGCCAGGAACGTTTCCGACCAGGCATCGTCGGCGTCCGGATGCGGTCCGAGCACGGCCCGGCACACCCGGAGTACCGTCGCCGCGTGCTCGGTCACGACCCTCTCGAATGGCTGTTTCATCGTCATCACCCTGAAGACGCTCCGGCTGCCGGAAACGTGAGATCCACCCTGTTGCCTCCTGGGTGCTACCGCGGTGTGACAACGTTGAGGGTCACGTCGACGGCATCCAGCAACAGTGCCAGTACGGATGTGCCCAGACCGGCCACCAGCAGCAGGCCGGGGTGGGCCAGGCCTATCACCACCGAGCGGAGCGCCTGGTGCGCATGCAGGAAGTCGACGGGGACCCGGGAACGGGAAGGCCTCTGGCGCCACCCGCGCAGCCGACGGAGGAACCAGGCGCAACGGATGATCAGGGCCAGCCACAGCACGGTAATGACCAGCGGAATCGAGGCCAGCAGCAGATGGAATCCCAGCGCGGTGACCTGGCGGTCGTCGCTTTCGCCGGCGGCGGAGATGGCGGTGGAAATCGAGGCGCTGAGCACCACCGAAACGCCCCAGACCAGGAACGCCCCGATCAGGGCCAGGAAGCGCACAAAGAAATGGCTTAGGACGGACTCGGTGGCCGGTTTGAGGTGCTGGCGAGGGGTCGCTGCCAGCAAGGCGAGAGTGGCCAGCAGCGTCGGCAGCGCGGCGAGGATCACGAAGGCGTACCAGGCCCATCCGGCGCGGTCCAGGAATTCGTCCAGCACCAGCAGCAGGGCCCAGATCCCGACCCAGAGCCAGCCGGCAACGAGCGGATGCCGCAGCACCCAGGCAACCACCGAGCCAAGCACCCGGCCCACGGCCCGGCTGCGCTGCCAGATGCGGACGGCTGAAGTGGCGCCAGCTACCGGACCGGCCGGCTCTAATCCTTCCCCGGCCGGATCATTCGGCTCCACCGCCGCGGCGTCCTCAACCATGGCACCACTGTAGCGCCGCGTAGCCCGGCGGCCGCTTCGCGGCAGGGTCAGGTGACGGCCAGGCGCTGGCGGAATTCCGGCCGGGACCATTCTTCGGTCTCCAGGATCTCGAAGAGTGCGTCCACCGCATCCCAGATGTCCGTATAGCCCAGGTACAGCGGCGTCACCCCGAAGCGCAGCACATGCGGTTCGCGGTAGTCGCCGATAATGCCGCGGGCAATCAGCGCCTGCATCACGGCGTAGCCCTCCGGATGGCGGTAACTGACGTGGCTGCCGCGGACCGCGTGGTCAAGCGGGGTGATCAGGTCCAGCGGATGGTTCCCCCGGCGCGCTTCCACCAGGTTGATGAAGAGATCCGTCAGCGCCAGGGACTTGCGGCGCACGGCTTCAATGTCCGCGGCCAGGGCGATGTCCAGACCGCACTCAACCATGGCCATTGACGCGACGGGCTGCGTGCCGCAGAGGTAGCGCTGGATCCCGCCGGCCGGCTCGTAGGCATCCTCCATGGCGAAGGGCCTGGCATGGCCCCACCAGCCGGACAGCGGCTGCCAGAAGCGCTCCTGATGCCGAGGGTTGACCCAGATGAAGGCCGGCGAGCCGGGACCTCCGTTGAGGTACTTGTAGGTACAGCCCACGGCGAAATCGGCGTTGGCGCCGCCCAGGTCAACGGGCACTGCCCCGGCGGCGTGCGCCAGGTCCCAGACGATCAGCCCGCCGCGCCCGTGGACCAGGGCGGTGACCTCCGCCATGTCGTACATGGCCCCGGTGCGGTAGTTGACATGCGAGAGTGCGACGACGGCCACCCCGCCGTCGAGCGCGTCGGCCAGGCTGAGCTGCTCATCGAGCAGGCGCAGCTCATAGCCCTGGTCCAGGAACTCTATGATCCCCTCGGCAATGTAGATGTCGGTGGGGAAGTTGTCCCGTTCGGTGACGATGACCTTGCGCTCCGGAGCATCCTGGCGCTGCAGCCGCAGGGCGGCGGCCAAGGACTTGAACAGGTTCAGCGAGGTGGTGTCCGTAATGACCACCTCGTCGCGGTTGGCGCCGATCAGCCCGGCCAGCTTGTTGCCCAGCCGGGCCGGCAGTTCGAACCATCCGGCAGTGTTCCAGCTGCGGATCAGGCCGACGCCCCACTCCTGGTCTATCACCGTCCTGGCCCGGTCAAGGGCCGTCCGCGGCCGTGGGCCCAGGGAGTTCCCATCCAGGTAAATGACCCCCTCGGGCAGGATGAACTCATCGCGGTACTGGCGCAGCGGATCATTCCGGTCGGCCTCGAGGCACTCGTCGCGGGTGGTGGGCAGGGATGCCGGCATGGAAAGTCCTATCCTGATTCGCTTGGTTGCCCCCAATTTAGAATTGAAGGCAGACAGTATTCAAGCTGGCTGAATAATCGGTCAAAACGGCGAGGAGATTTGGTGTCAACTTCACATTCGGGCGCTGCGGGTAATCCGGCTTCGAATCCGATTCGGCTCGATGCCACGGACCAGGTGATTCTCCGGGAGCTCATGCTGGACGCGCGCATTCCGAACAACACCCTCGCCGCACGGGCCGGGATCGCGCCGTCGACCTGCCTGGGCCGGGTCCGCGCGCTCCGCGAGGCAGGAGTCATCAAGGGCTTCCATGCCGCCGTCGATCTGGAAGCCCTGGGCCTGATTGTCTTTGCGCTGATTTCCGTCCGGGTGCACCAGGGTGCCCGCAGCCGGATGCTGGAGATTGCCCAGCGGCTCAAGGACCTGCCGAACGTGCAGAGCGTCTTCCTGCTGGCGGGCGATAAGGACTTCCTGATCCACGTGGCCTGCCGGACGCCCGCGGAGCTGCGGAACTTCATTGCAGACAACCTCGGCTCCGATCCGGCCATTGCGCACACCCAGACCAACCTGGTCTTTGATCACCTTGTCCCCGGCGACTGACCGTGGGTGCAAGATGGATGGATGGATGCCGTCGACGCGCTGAACGAAATCGCCTTCTGGCTGGAACGTCAACTGGCGCCAACCTTTAAGGTGCAGGCATTCCGCAACGCCGCCGCCGTCGTCGGCCCCCTCACCCGCTCCGAACTGGCGGAGCGCATCCGGGACGGCCGGCTCAAGCGGATGAAGGGGATCGGTGGGCGCACCTTTGAGGTCATCAGCCAGGCGGTCGACGGCGTTGTGCCCGATTACCTCGAGCGGCTGCGGAGCAGTGGCGTGCAGCCCCTGGCCGCAGGAGGCCGCGGCCTGCTCGGGCTGCTGCGCGGAGACCTGCACAGCCACAGCAACTGGTCCGACGGCGGGTCCCCGATAGAGCTGATGGCGGCCGCCGCCCGCACGCTGGGACGGGAGTACCTGGCCCTTACCGACCACTCTCCGAACCTCAAGGTAGCCAACGGACTCAGCGGCGAACGGCTCGCCGAGCAGTTGGAGGTGGTAGCCGGGATCAACGCAGGGACCGCGGGCTTTCGGCTGTTGACCGGCATCGAGGTGGACATCCTGGAGGCCGGCGGGCTGGACCAGACCCCGGAAATGCTGGACCGGCTGGACATCGTCGTCGCCAGCGTGCACTCGAAACTGCGCTCCGACAAGGCCACCATGACTCAACGAATGCTTACCGGAATCACCGATCCGCATACGAACGTGCTGGGCCACTGCACCGGCAGGCTGGTCCAGGGAGGACGGGGAACGCGGCCCGAGTCCGACTTTGACGCCGAACTGGTGTTCGCCGCCTGCGCGGAATTCAACGTGGCGGTGGAGATCAATTCACGGCCGGAACGCCAGGACCCACCGGATGACCTGATCCAACTCGCCCTCGACGCCGGCTGCCTGTTCAGCATCGACAGCGACGCACACGCCCCCGGCCAGCTCGATTTCCTGCAGTACGGTGCTGAGCGCGCGGAGCACAACGGCGTCCCCGAGGAGCGCATCATCACGACCTGGCCGCTGGAACGGCTGATGGCGTGGACCCATGCCGGAACCGAAGCGGAGCAGGCATGAGCGGAGGAGGACTTACTGTCCCTACTCGAAGCGCGAGGGATCGCCTGTTCCGCGCCGGACGATTTCCGCGCTGCCTGAGGAAAAGTCGACCACCGTCGTAGGCTCAGGGCCGCACTCGCCGGAGTCGATGACGCCATCCACCAGGTGGTCCAGCCGCTCCTTGATCTCCCAGCCTTGCGTCAGCGGTTCCTCCGCGTCCGGCAGCAGCAGCGTGCTCGACAGCAGCGGCTCACCCAGCTCCGCCAGCAAAGCGTGGACGACGGGATGCTTGGGGATCCGCACTCCGACGGTCTTCTTCTTGGGGTGCAGCAGCCGGCGCGGGACCTCCTTCGTGGCGGGAAGAATGAACGTGTAGCTGCCCGGCGTGGCCGCCTTGACCGCCCGGAACACCGTGTTGTCCACGTGCACGAACTGGCCCAGCTGGGCGAAGTCCTGGCAGACCAGGGTGAAGTGGTGCCGGTGGTCGAGCCGCC
>DATIMB010000286.1:0-31181 GCA_035475875.1 Micrococcaceae bacterium | reverse complement strand
GCGCCCACCACCACCGATGCATTGGCCCCCCGCAGGGTCCGCGATGCCGTCCCCGTTCCACCCTTGAACGTCCCCCGGCCCAGCGCCGCTCCGGTGCCGGCGCCCGCATTGCCGCGCGCCACGTCGTCGTACTCCCCGCAGGCTCCCGCGGCCTGGGCGGCCAGGTACCCCATCTCCGCGCCGGGCCGGGCCCGGAAGTCGCCGCCGCGTCCCAGGTCAAAGATCGCCGCGGCCGGCACGATCGGCACCACGCCGCCGGAGACCGGAAAGCCCCGGCCCTCCTCCTCGCACCACTGCTGTACGCCGGTGGCCGCAGCCAGGCCGTAGGCGCTGCCGCCGGTCAGCACCACCGCGTCCACCGTGGGGACCAGGGTGGTGGGGTCCAGAGCGTCCGTCTCGTGCGTTCCGGGGCCGCCGCCGCGGACGTCAACCGCGCCAATGCTTCCCGGCGGCGGCAGCACCACTGTGACCCCGCTCAGCCAGCCGGTGTCTGTCCTGTGCACCTGGCCCACCCTGATGCCGGGAACATCGGTGATGGATCCGGTCTGCTCAGTCATGGCACCATTGTGCCCCACCTCGCTGCCGGAACGGCGTCCCCTGACGGCTGGAACGCGGACGCCGCGCTGGCCAAACCCTTGTAGATCCGGGGCGAGGCGGTTACCGTCAGGTAACCACGGAATGAAGCCTTGGGTAACGGTTGAAGCATACGGCCGAAGTACCGCAGTGATTGGCTCCCGCCGTGGTGCAGTAGTGCAGGATCACACCGATGTTCACCGTATTCGGCGGTGGAAGGGGAGTTTGTATGAGCCGGCTCGATACTTCCGGTTCCGAGGCTGCAACCGGTGGCGGCATGGCCATGCCTCCGCCGTCGGCACCTGGGCTACGACTGTTGGGCAGGAAGAGGGGCCGGATCCGGACCCGGTACTGGACGCCCCGGGCCAAGCGCGACGCATGGGTCTTCATGGCCCTGGCGCTTCCCAACATCATCCTTATCGCCCTGTTCACCTACCGTCCGCTGCTGACCAACATGTATTACTCCACCCTGGACTGGACTCTGGGCGCCCCGGACGCCATTTCCGTAGGTTTGGGCAACTACATTGAGTTCTTCACCTCTTCCGATGCCTCAACTGTGCTGGGCATCACCGCAATCTTCACCCTGGTGACGGTGGGTGGGGCCATGCTGCTGGGCCTGCTGGTGGCGGTGGCGCTAAACCTCAAGGTCGCCGGCCGCGGTTTCGCGAGGGCTGCCGTTTTTGCCCCGTATGTGCTCTCCGGTGTCGGCGTCGGCCTGGTCTGGCTGTTCATCTTCGACCCTGTCTATGGCGTGCTCTCCTGGGTGCTGCGCAGTTTCGGCGCCAACAGTCCGCAATGGATCAACGACCCTACCCTTGCACTATGGATGGTCATCATTGTGTACGTGTGGAAGAACCTGGGCTACTGTGCGGTGATCTACCTGGCAGGCATGCAGTCCATCTCCTCCGACCTGCTGGAAGCGGCATCACTGGACGGTGCCGGCAGCTTCAGGCGGTTCATCTCCATCACGCTGCCGCTGCTCTCCCCCACCACGTTCTTCATCCTGATCACCAGCCTGCTCAGTTCCCTGCAGGCCTTTGACATCATCCGGATCATGACCCGGACGGGGAACGGCACCAACACGCTGATCTTCGAGGCCTATCTGCAGGCCTTCAGTACCTACAACCGGGCCGGCTACTCGGCGGCCATCTCCGTGGTGCTCTTTGTGCTGCTGCTGGTGGTCACCGCTCTGCAGCTGCGGTTCGTTGAGCGAAAGGTCCACTACTCATGAGCGCGGTCAGCACCGAAGCGATCCCCGTCCGGCGCGACCGGCCGCTCTCATGGCGGAACATCGGCAAGACCATCCTGGGCGGCTATGTGCCACTCATCGCCGCAACGCTGGTGGTCTTCCTGCCGCTGGCCTGGATGATCCTGTCCTCGCTCAAGACGCCCGGGGAGATCGTCACCACTGAACTGAAGGTCCTGCCGCAGACCCCGACGTTCCAGAACTATGTGGATGCCGCCACCTCGGTGCCGTTCGCGCGTTTCTTCCTCAACAGCGTCATCGTCACTACCGTGGCCTCGGTGGTGAAGTGCACGCTGGCCATCATCACTGCTTACGCGCTGGTCTTTGTCAGGTTTCCGTTCAAACGCGCCATCTTCCTGCTGATCCTGGTGGCGCTGATGGTTCCGCCGCAGGTCTCGGTCCTGCCCAACTACGTGCTGATCGCGGGCCTGGGCGGACTGAACACCTACTGGGGCATCATCCTGCCCGGCCTGGGCACCGCCTTTGGCACCTTCCTGCTGCGCCAGCATTTCCTGACCCTGCCGGTTTCCATCCTGGAGTCGGCGGAGATCGACGGCGCCAACCACTGGCGCCGGCTGTGGCGCATTGTGTTCCCGATTTCGGTGCCCACCATCGCCACGGTGGCGCTGGTGACAATCGTGACCGAGTGGAACGACTACATCTGGCCGCTGATCGTGGTGGACCGTCCGGAAATGATGACACTGCCGGTGGGCCTGACGCTGCTGGCCAACAGCGACAGCGGAAGCCAGGCCTGGGGCATCCTGATGGCCGGGGCGGTTATCGTGATCATCCCGATCCTGGTCATCTTCGCGGCCCTGCAGCGCTACATTGTGGCCGGACTGACGCAGGGATCCGTCACCGGCTGAGGTTCCAAGAATGGTCGCCGCCACTACCTGTCACCTATTTGGCACCGCAATGTCACACACCAACAAATGTCACAGCACCAACAGGGGTATCAAACGAGAGGCAAGGACATGTCATCACAATTCGACCGCCGTCGCTTCATGGCCATCACCGGGCTCGGGCTGGGGGCCACGGCCCTGGCGGCCTGCGGGGGACCCAACACCAGCGGTGGCGGGGGCACGAACTCGGCCGCTGCCACCGATTGGTCCAAGGTCAAACCTGCGGCCAAAATTTCCTTCATGTCCAGCCACCCTGGCACCTCCCAACCGATTGAGCAGGCCCTCATCGACCAGTTCCAGCAGGCCAACCCGGATATCAAGGTGGACCTGATCACCGGCGGGGCCAACTATGAGGAAGTGGCGCAGAAGTTCCAGACGGCCCAGGCCGGCAACAACGTCCCGGACGTCGTCGTCGCCTCCGATGTCTGGTGGTTCCGCTACACCATCTCCTCCACCATTGTGCCGGTGGACGACATCCTGAAGGCGGTCTCGGATAAAACCGGCGACTACAACACCACGCTTTTTGACGACTACAAGTACAACAACTCGCACTGGGCCGTGCCCTACGCCCGCTCCACCCCGCTGTTCTACTACAACAAGGACCATTTCAAGGCGGCCGGCATCCCCGACCGGGCGCCGAAGACCTGGGCCGAATTCTCCGATTGGGCGCCGAAGATCCAGTCCGCGAACGCCTCCGCCCCGGGCTACGTACACGCCTACCAGTACCCTGCGCTGGCCGGCTACGCGGGCTGGACGCTGCAGAACGTGCTCTGGGGATACGGCGGCGCCTGGTCCAAGGAGTGGGATATCACCTGCGATTCGGATGCCTCGGTCAAGGCGCTGCAGTGGGTCCAGGACAGCATCATCAAGGACGGCTGGGCTGGGGTTTCCTCGAAAGACGCAGTTTCCGACATGACCGCCGGCGCCGTTAGTGCCACGGTCAGTTCCACCGGCGACCTGGTGGGCACCATCAAGGCGGCCAAGGCCAAGAACATGAATATCGGGGTCGGTTTCCTGCCCGGTGGCCCGGTCTCATCCTCCCCCGTCTGCCCCACCGGCGGCGCAGGTCTCGTGATCGCGAAGAAGACCTCACCGGAGCGCCAGCTGGCGGCGGCGAAGTTCATCTCGTTCATGACCAACGCCTCCAGCACGGCCCAGTTCTCGGCGGCAACGGGGTACATGCCGGTGCGCACCGACGCCGATATGTCCTCGGTGCTGGCCAAGACTCCGGAGATCCAGGTGGCCCTGGACCAGCTGAAGGTCACCAGGAGCCAGGATTACGCGCGGGTTTTCCTGCCGGGCGCCGACCAGGAAATGGCGAAGTCCTCCGCCAAGTTCATGAATGAGAAGGCGGATGTGAAGGACACGATGACGGCGCTGAAGGCGACGTTGGAGGGGATCTACAACAAGGACGTCAAGCCGAAGCTGAAGTCCTAGCCCGGCTTCGGCCTAACTGAAGCGGGCCTGCCAACTATCCCGCGCTATGTGCACAAAAGCGGGTCCTACTGTGCAGTTAGCGCGGGGTAGATGCTGGTCTCGGAGGGAGGGTCCTGCAGCGGCATTTCCTACGGGATGGGGACGGGGGTGACACCGAGCGGGGCCAGCCGCGAGGCGCCGCCGTCCTCGGCGCTGAGCACCCAGATCCCGCCCGCGTGCACGGCCACAGAGTGTTCCCAGTGCGCGGCGCGGGCGGCGTCGGCGGTGACGACGGTCCAGTCGTCCGGCAGCACCTTCGTCTCCAGCCGGCCGCGGACCAGCATGGGTTCGATCGCCAGGCACAGCCCGGGACGCAGTTTGGGTCCGCGGTGCTTGGTGCGGTAATTCAGCACGTCGGGGGCCATGTGCATCTGGGAGCCGATCCCGTGCCCGACATAGTCCTCCAGGATGCCCAGCGGTTCGCCCGGAAGTGAGCTGACGTAATCGTCGATGGCGTTGCCGATATCCCCCACGGCGTGGCCCTGGGCCATCGCTGCGATGCCGCGCCACATGGCTTCCTCGGTAATGTCCGACAGCCGCCGGTCCGCCGGATCGGCCGCCTGCTCGGCACCGACGATGGTGGTGCGGGCCGAGTCCGAGTGCCAGCCCTCAACGATGGCGCCGCCGTCGACGGAGAGGATGTCCCCCTCCTTCAGGGCGCGGCCGGAGGGGATCCCGTGCACGACTTCCTCGTTCACGGAGGTGCAGATGGTGGCGGGGAAGCCGTGGTAACCCAGGAAATTGGAGGTTGCACCGGCCCCGCGCAGCACCTCGGCGAAGACGCCGTCGAGCTCCTGCGTGGTGACTCCGGGGGCTGCGGCCGCCATCACCTCGTCCAGGGCGTGGTTGAGGACCAGCCCGGCCCGCTGCATCTGCCGCATCTGCTGATTGGACTTGTACTCGATCCGGGCCTGGCCGAATGCCATGGCTAGGAGGCGGCCTTAGCCACGTCGATGGCCTTCATGACCCGGTCGGTGACCTCATCCATGGGACCGATTCCGTCCACCTGGGCCAGGATGCCGCGCTCCGCGTAGCGGGCCACCACGGCTTCGGTCTGCTGGTGGTAAAGGTCCAGCCGGTGCCGGATGACGGCCTCGTTGTCGTCGCTGCGCCCGGTTTCCTTGGCCCGCCCCAGCAGCCGGCGGATCAGCTCGTCGTCGTCGGCCGTGAGCTGCAGGACCACGTCCAGGCTCTGGTCGTCGGAGGCCAGGATGCTGTCCAGTTCGTCCACCTGGGCCGTGTTGCGGGGGTAGCCGTCGAGCAGGAAGCCGTTGCTGGCATCGTCCTGGTGCAGCCTGTCCCGCACCATCTTGTTCGTCACGGAATCCGGCACGAAGTCCCCGTTGTCCATGTACTTCTTGGCCTCGAGGCCCAGCGGAGTCTCGCCCCTGACGTTTTCCCTGAAGATGTCCCCGGTGGAGATGGCAACCACTCCCAGGCGGGCGGAGATCCGTTCCGCCTGGGTACCCTTGCCGGATCCGGGAGGACCGATAATCAGCATTCTCGTCATCGCAATAACCCTTCGTAATGGCGTTGTTGGAGCTGGGCATCAATCTGCTTGACCGTCTCCAGGCCCACCCCGACGACGATCAGCAGCGAGGTGCCGCCGAACGGGAAATTCTGGTTGGCCTGGATCAGCACCAGGGCAATCAGCGGAATCAGAGCCACGAAGCCAAGGTAGAAGGAACCCGGCAGGGTGATGCGGGAAAGAACATACTGCAGGTAATCCGCCGTCGGCCGTCCCGCCCGGATGCCGGGGATGAAGCCACCGTACTTCTTCATGTTGTCCGAAACTTCCTCCGGATTGAACGTGATGGCCACGTAGAAGTAGGTGAAGAAGACAATCAGGATGAAGTAGATGGCCATGTAGAGCGGATGGTCGCCCTTGGTCAGGTTCGTGGTGATCCAGTCCACCCAGCCCGGGGCGGGGCTGCCGTTGTGCGGGGTGGCGAACTGCGCGATCAGGCCGGGCAGGTACAGCATCGAGGAGGCGAAGATGACCGGGATAACGCCGGCCATGTTGACCTTAATGGGGATGTAGGTGCTGGTCCCGCCCATGGTGCGCCGGCCGATCATCCGCTTGGCGTATTGGACCGGGATCCGGCGCTGGGACTGCTCCACGAACACCACCAGCGCGACGACGACCAGGCCGATCAGCAGCACGGTGAGGAAGACGCCCCAGCCCTTGGTCTTGATGATCTCGCCCAGCGAGGTGGGGAAGCGGGCGGCGATGGCCGTGAAGATCAGCAGGGACATGCCGTTGCCCACGCCCTTTTCCGTGATCAGCTCGCCCATCCACATGATCAGGCCGGTGCCGGCCGTGAGCGTGATGATCAGCAGGATGGTGGTGACCAGGCTGTCGTTGGGGATGATAGCGGTAGCGGTGCCGGCGGCCCCGCAGTTGCCCAGCAGCTGGCCGGACCGCGCCAGTGTCACCAGCGTGGTGGCGTTAAGCAGGCCCAGCGCGATGGTCAGGTAGCGGGTGTACTGGGTCAGTTGGCTCTGCCCCTGAGCGCCTTCAAGGTGGAGCTCCTGGAAGCGGGGAATGACCACCCGCAGCAGCTGCACGATGATGCTGGCGGTGATGTAGGGCATGATGCCCAACGCAAACACGGAGACCTGCAGCAGCGCGCCGCCGCTGAAGAGGTTCACCAGCTGGTAGATGCCCTGGTTCGTGTCCGCGCTGTTCAGGCAGGTCTGGACGTTGTGGTAGTTCACACCGGGCGAGGGGATAAAGGCACCCAAGCGGAAGATGGCGATGATTCCGAGCGTGAACAACAACTTGCGTCGCAGATCAGGCGTGCGAAAGGCGCGGCCAAATGCGGTAAGCAAGCGTCCTCCTGAAGTCTAAAAAGTCGGGATGGGGTGGGTTCTTGGCCCCGGATGACAAAAACTCTTGGTGGGCGGGACACAGTCCCGCCCACCAAGAGTCTAGTCGGTTGCCAGAGCTACTCGTGAACTCTAGAGTTCCGTGGTGCTTCCGCCTGCGGCAGCGATCTTCTCGGCTGCGCTGGAGGAGAAGGCGTGTGCGGTGATGTCAACCTTGACGGTGATATCTCCGGTGCCCAGCACCTTGACGGGCTGGTTCTTGCGGACCGCGCCCTTTTCCACCAGGTTCTCCACGGTGACAGTGCCACCCTCGGGGAACAGCTCGGAGAGCTTCTCCAGGTTCACCACCTGGTATTCCACCCGGAACGGGTTCTTGAAGCCGCGCAGCTTGGGCAGGCGCATGTGCAGCGGCAACTGGCCGCCGGCAAAGCCCGCCTTCACCTGGTAGCGTGCCTTGGTTCCCTTGGTACCACGGCCCGCGGTCTTACCCTTGGAGCCCTCACCACGACCCACGCGGGTCTTGGCGGTGCGCGAACCCGGGGCGGGACGCAGGTGGTGGACCTTCAGGGCCGACTGCTTCTGGGCAGTTTCGGCGCCGGTTTCGGTTTCCTTCTGAGTTGCCATAGTTACTTCGCCTCCTCAACCTTCACGAGGTGCGGAACCGTGTTGATCATGCCAACGGTCACTGCGTCAGCCGTACGGACGACCGTGTCGCCGATGTGCTTGAGGCCCAGTGAACGCAGGGTGTCGCGCTGGTTCTGCTTGCCGCCGATGACGGACTTGATCTGAGTGATTTCCAGCTTCGCGTCGGAAGCCTGGACGTTCTTCGGTGTCGTCATCACACGCCTGCCTTCTGGTTCTGGAGGGAACGCAGCAGCGCGGGCGGAACAACGTCCTCGAGCGGCAGGCCACGGCGGGCAGCCACTGCGTTGGGCTCTTCCAGCCGCTTCAGCGCATCAACGGTGGCATGCACAATGTTGATGGCGTTGGAGGAACCGAGCGACTTGGACAGCACGTCGTGGATACCGACGCACTCCAGGATCGCGCGGACCGGACCACCGGCAATAACACCGGTACCGGGAGAGGCCGGGCGGAGCAGGACAACGCCTGCTGCTGCCTCGCCCTGGACCTGGTGCGGAATGGTGTTGCCGACCCGGGGAACGCGGAAAAAGGACTTCTTGGCCTCTTCAACGCCCTTGGCAATGGCCGCGGGAACTTCCTTGGCCTTGCCGTATCCGACGCCGACCATGCCGTTGCCGTCGCCGACGATGACCAGGGCGGTGAAGCTGAAGCGCCGGCCACCCTTGACCACCTTGGCGACACGGTTGATGTTCACAACGCGCTCGACGAACTGGTTCTTCTCGGCCTCGCGGCCACCGTCCCGGCCACCGCGGCCACCGTCGCGGCCACCACGGCCGCCGCGGTCGCTGCGGCCACCACGGCCGCCGCGGCGGTCGTCGGTGGTTGTGGCAGTCTCCGGGGCACCGGTCTTGGTTGCCGCTGCGGCCGTTGCGGTGCCGTCTGCAGTTGCTTCAGACACAGTGTTCTCCTTGTTGATGTTTTCGCTCACAGCGCCAGACCACCTTCGCGTGCGCCGTCAGCAACAGCGGCGATGCGGCCGTGGTACTTGTTGCCACCGCGGTCGAAGACAACGGCTTCGATACCAGCCTGCTTGGCGCGCTGGGCCACCAGCTCGCCAACGCGCTTGGCCTTGGCGGTCTTGTCGCCATCGAACTGGCGCAGGTCGGCCTCAAGCGTCGAGGCGGACGCCACGGTCAGACCCTGGCTGTCGTCAACGACCTGGACGAATACGTGACGCGCCGAGCGGTTGACCACCAGGCGCGGACGGACCGCGGTGCCGGTGATGCGCTTGCGGACGCGCAGGTGGCGACGGCCGCGTGCTGCGGACTTGGACTTGCCTTTTACGGACAGTGCCATGATTACTTACCAGCCTTTCCGACCTTGCGGCGGATAACTTCGCCGGCGTAGCGGATGCCCTTACCCTTGTACGGGTCCGGCTTCCGGAGCTTGCGGATGTTGGCCGCAACCTCACCCACCTGCTGCTTGTTGATCCCCGAGACTGAGAGCTTGGTGGGGCCCTCAACGGTCAGGGTGATACCTTCCGGCGCCTTCACGGCAACCGGGTGGCTGTAGCCCAGGGCGAACTCGAGGTCCGAGCCCTTGGCCTGTACGCGGTAACCGGTGCCGACGATTTCCAGCTTCTTCTCATAGCCCTCGGTTACGCCAACAATCAGGTTGGAGATCAGGGTACGGGTCAGGCCGTGCAGCGAACGCGAGGCGCGCTCGTCGTTGGGGCGGGTAACGCTGAGCGTGCCGTCCTCCAGAGCCACCGCAATCGGGTTGGCAACGGTGAGGTTCAGCTCGCCCTTGGGTCCCTTGACGGAAACCAGGCTTCCATCGATCTTGACCTCAACGCCGGCGGGAACGGAGATGGGCAGACGTCCAATACGTGACATTATTCTTTCCCTTCCCTGCTACCAGACGTAGGCGAGGACTTCCCCACCCACGCCCTTCTTTGCGGCCTGGCGGTCGGTCAGCAGCCCGGAAGACGTCGACAGGATGGCGACACCCAGACCACCAAGCACCTTGGGCAGGTTGGTGGACTTCGCGTAAACGCGCAGGCCCGGCTTGGAGATGCGGCGGATGCCGGCGATGGAACGCTCGCGGTTCGGACCAAACTTCAGGTCCAGGGTCAGCTTCTTGCCGACCTCGGCGTCCTCGACCTTCCAGGCTTTGATGTAACCCTCAGCCTTGAGGATGTCGGCGACGTGGCCCTTGAGCTTGCTGTACGGCATGGTCACGGAGTCGTGGTATGCCGAGTTTGCGTTGCGCAGACGCGTAAGCATGTCTGCGACAGGATCTGTCATTGTCATGTGGGCTCTTGCCCTTCCTCGTAACGGTTTCCTTCAGCTCCAGCGGAGCGCGACGGACCTGTTACGTAGATTGGTTATTCTTCGGTCTTGAACGGGAAGCCCAGCGCCTTCAGCAGCGCACGGCCCTCGTCATCGGTCTTGGCAGTGGTCACGACGGTGATGTCCATGCCGCGAACGCGGTCGATGGCATCCTGGTCGATCTCGTGGAACATAACCTGCTCGGTCAGACCGAAGGTGTAGTTGCCGTTGCCGTCGAACTGCTTGCCGTTCAGGCCGCGGAAGTCGCGGATACGGGGCAGGGCCAACGAAACCAGGCGGTCCACGAATTCCCACATCCGGTCGCCGCGCAGGGTTGCGTGCGCGCCGATCGGCATGCCTTCGCGCAGTTTGAACTGGGCGATGGACTTGCGGGCCTTGGTGACCTGCGGCTTCTGGCCGGTGATCAGGGTCAGATCGCGGACGGCCCCGTCAATGAGCTTGGAGTCCTTGGCGGCATCTCCAACACCCATGTTCACGACAACCTTGACCAGGCGGGGAACCTGGTTGACGTTCCCGTAGTTGAACTGCTCCTGCAGCGACTTCTTGATTTCGGCCGCATAGCGGGCCTTCAGCCGCGGAGCGGCCTTCGGTGCTGCGGTTCCAGCAGTATTTTCAGTCACGGCTGCACTCATGACAGATCCTTCCCGGAGCTCTTGGCGACACGCACGCGCACTTCGCGCTGGCGGCCATCGCGCTCTACGGTCTCGGTGCGGTAGCCGACGCGGGTCGGCTTCTTGGTGGACGGGTCCACCACAGCAACATTGGAGATGTGGATGGGGGCTTCAACGGTCTCGATGCCACCGGTCTTCGTGCCGCGCTGCGACTGTCCGACCTTGGTGTGCTTGGTGATCCGGTTGATGCCTTCCACCAGCACGCGGTTGGTTTCCGGGAAGACACGCAGGACCTTGCCCTGCTTGCCGCGGTCGCCGCCGCGCTCCGACTTGGCGCCGGTGATGACCTGGACCAGGTCACCCTTCTTTACTTTGAGCTTCGCCATGGACTACAGCACCTCCGGAGCCAACGAGATGATCTTCATGAACTTCTTGTCGCGCAGCTCGCGGCCCACCGGGCCGAAGATGCGGGTGCCGCGGGGGTCGCCGTCGTTCTTGAGGATGACGGCGGCGTTCTCATCGAACTTGATGTAGGAACCGTCCGCGCGGCGGCGTTCCTTCTTGGTGCGGACGATGACCGCCTTGACGACGTCGCCCTTCTTGACGTTGCCACCGGGGATGGCGTCCTTGACCGTGGCGACAATGACGTCGCCGATGCCTGCGTAGCGACGGCCGGATCCACCGAGAACGCGGATGGTCAGGATTTCCTTGGCCCCCGTGTTGTCGGCGACCTTAAGTCGCGACTCCTGCTGAATCACTTATTACTCCTGTCGTCGCGCCGGTTCTCTTGCGAGCCTTGCGGAACGGATAGTTGTCTCATGGACCACCTGGCGTCCAGAATGGTCCCCACGCGCCCCAACTGCCGGCACGTGGCTGGGGTGTGCACCTAGGTGCCACCCACAATAAAGGTGCTGCCCCAGTGCCCCACAGCGCGCCGCACCAGCGGCGCGCTGTGGGAGGGCAATACCAAAAGTTACTTGGCCTTTTCGAGGATCTCGACCAGACGCCACCGCTTGGTGGCGGACAGCGGCCGGGTCTCGCTGATCAGAACCAGATCGCCGATGCCGGCGGTGTTCTGCTCATCGTGGACCTTGACCTTCGAGGTGCGACGTATAACCTTACCGTACAAAGCGTGCTTCACGCGATCCTCGACCTGGACCACGATGGTCTTCTCCATCTTGTCGGAGACCACGTAGCCGCGGAGCCGCTTGCGGTAACCGCGCTCGGCGGTTGAATCGGAAGCTGTTGCGTTCTCAGCCACTGCTGCATCCTTCACGTTCTCGGTGCTCACTTGGCGTCCTCCTGCGGCTCATTGGCTTCACCGTTGGCCGGCTCGGCGGCCGTCTCGACCGGTGCTTCGACGGGCTTGTCAGCCGTCTTATCAGCCTTCTTAGCCGCCTTCTTCTTGGCCGGCGCCTCTGCTACCGGGGCGGGAGCAACGGTGGGGCGGATGCCCAGCTCGCGCTCACGCAGCACGGTGTAGATGCGGGCGATGTCGCGCTTGACGGCGCGCAGCCGGCCGTGGCTCTCCAGTTGCCCGGTGGCGGACTGGAAACGGAGGTTGAACAGTTCCTCCTTAGCCTTACGGAGTTCGTCAGCCAGACGCTCGTTGTCGAGCGTGTCCAGCTTCTCAGGTGCCAGTTCCTTGGACCCAACTGCCATTTCTATTCACCACCTTCGCGACGCAGAATGCGTGCCTTCAACGGGAGCTTGTGGATTGCCAGGCGCAGGGCCTCGCGAGCTACCTCTTCATTGACACCGGAGAGTTCAAACAGAACCCGACCCGGCTTGACATTGGCGACCCACCACTCCGGCGAACCCTTACCGGAACCCATGCGGGTTTCGGCCGGCTTCTTGGTCAGCGGACGGTCCGGGTAGATGTTGATCCAGACCTTTCCGCCACGCTTGATGTGGCGGGTCATGGCGATACGCGCAGATTCGATCTGGCGGTTCGTCACGTAGGCCGGGGTCAGGGCCTGGATGCCCCACTCGCCAAAGCTGACGGCGGTGCCGCCGGTGGCCTGGCCCGAGCGGGTCGGGTGGTGCTGCTTGCGGTACTTGACTCGACGTGGGATAAGCATTTAAGCCTCTCCTCCTTCTGCTGCCGGGGCAGCAACCTCAGCAGCAGCGGCCGGAGCCGCCGTGGCGGCCTCACCGGCGTCGCCCTGCGGACGCTCATTACGACGGCGGTCCCCGCCACGTGCGTCGCCGCCCCGGCCGCCACCGCGGGGTCCGCGGTCGCCGTCACGGGGAGCGCGGCCACGTGAGGGAGCGGCGGCCTGCTGGGCAGCCAGTTCCTTGCTCGTGACGTCGCCCTTGTAGATCCAGACCTTCACACCGATGCGGCCGAAGACCGTCTTGGCTTCGAAGAAGCCGTAATCGATGTTGGCGCGCAGGGTGTGCAGCGGCACACGACCTTCACGGTAGAACTCGGTGCGGGACATTTCCGCCCCGCCCAAGCGGCCTGCACAAGCGACACGGATGCCCTTGATGCCGGCGCGCTGCGCGGACTGCATGGCCTTCTTCATCGCGCGGCGGAACGCCACACGCGAAGTCAGCTGCTCGGCGATGCCCTGCGCCACCAACTGGGCGTCGGCTTCCGGGTTCTTTACTTCCAGGATGTTCAGCTGGACCTGCTTGCCCGTCAGCTTCTCCAGCTCGCCGCGGATGCGGTCCGCTTCGGCGCCGCGGCGGCCGATCACGATGCCCGGACGTGCGGTGTGGATATCCACACGGACACGGTCGCGGGTGCGCTCGATCTCAACCTTGGCGATGCCGGCCCGCTCCATGCCCGTGGACATGAGCTGGCGGATCTTGATGTCTTCGCGGACGAAGTCCTTGTAGCGCTGACCGGCCTTGTTGCTGTCCGCAAACCAGTGCGAAACGTGGTCGGTGGTGATGCCGAGTCGGAACCCGTGCGGGTTTACTTTCTGTCCCACTTAGCGAGCCTCCTCTTTCTCGGGAGTTGCAACGACCAGTGTGATGTGGCTGGTGCGCTTCTTGATCTGGAACGCGCGGCCCTGTGCCCGCGGCTGGAACCGCTTCATCGTGGGGCCTTCATCAACGAATGCTTCGCTGATGTACAGATCGCCTTCATCGAAGGCGACGCTGTCGCGGTCTGCCAGTACGCGGGCGTTAGCCACCGCGGACTGGAGTACCTTGAATACCGGCTCCGAAGCTGCCTGGGGGGCAAACTTCAGGATCGCCAATGCCTCATTCGCCTGCTTGCCACGAATCAGGTTGACGACGCGCCGGGCCTTCATAGGCGTTACGCGAATATGACGCGCAATTGCCTTGGCTTCCATTGCTATCCTTCTCTCGTCTTAGCCGTAACAGCAGGCGCCTAGCGGCGCTTGCCCTTACGGTCGTCCTTCACATGGCCGCGGAAAGTCCGCGTGGGGGCGAATTCGCCGAGCTTGTGCCCGACCATCGATTCGGTCACAAACACGGGGATGTGCTTGCGTCCGTCATGCACGGCGATCGTGTGGCCCAGCATGTCCGGGATGATCATCGAGCGGCGGGACCAGGTCTTGATGACGTTCTTGGTGCCCTTATCGTTTTCCCGAGCTACCTTGACAAAGAGGTGCTGGTCTACGAAAGGACCCTTCTTCAGGCTGCGTGGCATGTTTCCAGGCTCCTATCGCTTGTTCTTGCCAGTACGACGGCGACGCACAATGAGTTTGTCGCTCTCTTTGTTGGGGCGGCGGGTACGGCCCTCAGGCTTACCGTTCGGGTTGACCGGGTGGCGTCCACCGGAGGTCTTACCTTCACCACCACCATGCGGGTGGTCAACCGGGTTCATGGCCACACCACGCACGGTCGGGCGGATGCCCTTCCAGCGGTTACGGCCGGCCTTGCCCCAGTTGATGTTCGACTGCTCAGCGTTGCCGACCTCGCCGATCGTGGCGCGGCAGCGCACATCGACGTTGCGGATTTCGCCGGAAGGCAGACGCAGCTGGGCGAAACGGCCTTCCTTGGCGACGAGCTGGACAGAGGCTCCGGCGGAGCGGGCCATCTTGGCGCCGCCACCGGGACGCAGCTCCACGGCGTGGATAACGGTACCCACCGGGATGTTGCGCAGCGGCAGGTTGTTCCCCGGCTTGATGTCGGCGCTGGCGCCGGCCTCAACGAAGTCCCCCTGCTTGAGCTTGTTCGGAGCGATGATGTAGCGCTTGGTGCCATCAACGTAGTGCAGCAGCGCAATGCGCGCGGTGCGGTTGGGATCGTACTCGATCTCGGCAACGCGGGCGTTGACACCGTCCTTATCGTGGCGACGGAAGTCGATCAGGCGGTACTGGCGCTTATGGCCACCACCCTTGTGACGCGTCGTGATCCGGCCGGTGTTGTTACGGCCGCCCTTTTTGGGCAACGGACGCACCAGAGACTTCTCCGGCGTCGTACGCGTGATTTCTGCGAAGTCGGCAACGCTGGAGCCGCGGCGGCCCGGCGTTGTCGGCTTGTATTTACGGATTCCCATGATTCATTTCCTCGTTAAAGTGGTCTCCGCTTATGAAAGCGGACCGCCGAAGATGTCGATAGTGCCTTCTTTGAGGGACACAATGGCACGCTTGGTGTTCTTGCGCTGTCCCCATCCGAATTTGGTCCGCTTGCGCTTACCGGCACGGTTGATGGTGTTGATCGTGTCGACCTTGACGGAGAAAATCTTCTCCACGGCCAGCTTGATCTCGGTCTTGTTCGAGCGGGGGTCCACCAGGAAGGTGTACTTACCCTCGTCGATCAAGCCGTAGCTCTTTTCCGAGACGACGGGAGCAATGATCACGTCGCGCGGGTCTTTGATGGTGGCGGCGCTCACTTGGCGTCCTCCTCGGTGGCTTGTGCGGCGTCGGCGTCAGCCTCAACAGCGCTGTCCGCAGCGGCATCCGCCTCGGTAACAGTCGCTCCGGAAGCGAACGCCTCCAGGGCGGCCTTGCCGGAGACGAACGCCTCGTAGGCAGCCTGGGTGAAGACGACGTCGTCGGAAACCAGCACGTCGTAGGTGTTCAGCTGGTCTGCGTACAGGACGTGGATCTCGGCCAGGTTGCGCACGCTCAGTGCGGCAACGTCGTTGGCCCGCTCGATGACGACCAGCAGGTTCTTCCGCTCCGAGACCGAACGCAGTGTGGCCAGGGCTTCCTTGGAGGACGGCTTGGTGCCGGCAACCAGTTCGGCAACCACGTGGATGCGTCCGTTGCGGGCCCGGTCGGACAGGGCGCCGCGGAGGGCAGCAGCCTTCATCTTCTTGGGTGTGCGCTGGGAGTAGTCGCGCGGGGTCGGACCGTGGACAACGCCACCACCGGTCATGTGCGGGGCACGGATGGAACCCTGGCGGGCGCGGCCGGTGCCCTTCTGCTTGAACGGCTTGCGGCCGGCACCGGATACCTCGGCGCGGGTCTTGGTCTTGTGGGTACCCTGGCGTGCAGCAGCGAGCTGGGCAACGACGACCTGGTGCAGCAGCGGCACGTTGGTCTGGACGTCGAAGATCTCTGCAGGCAGGTCAACCTTCACAGTATTTGCCATTGGACTAGGCTCCCTTCACGGCGGTACGCACGAGGACGACCTGGCCGCGGGCGCCGGGAACGGCGCCCTTGATCAGCAGCAGCGACTTCTCGGCGTCAACGCCGTGAACCGTCAGGTTCAGGGTCGTGTGGCGGACGGCGCCCATGCGGCCGGCCATGCGCACGCCCTTGAAAACGCGGCTGGGGGTGGATGCGCCACCGATGGAACCGGGCTTGCGGTGGTTCTTGTGGGCACCGTGCGAGGCGCCGACACCGTGGAAGCCGTGACGCTTCATGACACCGGCAAAACCCTTACCCTTCGAAGTACCGACGACGTCGACCTTCTGGCCGGCCTCGAAGATCTCCACGGAGAGCTCCTGGCCCAGGGCGTAGGAGTCGGCGTCTGCGGTGCGCAGTTCGACGACGTGGCGGCGGGGGGTGACACCGGCCTTCTCAAAGTGACCAGCCAGCGGCTTGGTGACCTTGCGCGGGTCGATCTGGCCGTAGCCGATCTGCACGGCGGTGTAACCATCAACATCTGCATTGCGCAGCTGAGTGATGACATTGGAATCAGCCTGGACGACGGTCACCGGCACAAGCCGGTTGTTCTCGTCCCAGACCTGGGTCATGCCGAGCTTCGTGCCCAGGATGCCCTTTACGTTGCGGGTCGCGGTCATAGTTTTCTCAGCACCTCCCTACAGTTTGATTTCGATGTTCACGTCGGCGGGCAGGTCGAGGCGCATCAGCGAGTCAACGGCCTTGGGCGTGGGGTCGATAATGTCGATCAGACGCTTGTGCGTGCGCATTTCAAAGTGCTCGCGGCTGTCCTTGTACTTGTGGGGCGAACGGATAACGCAGTACACGTTCTTTTCCGTCGGCAGCGGCACCGGGCCGACCACCGTTGCGCCTGCGCGCGTGACCGTCTCAACGATCTTCCGGGCTGAAACATCAATGACCTCGTGGTCATATGACTTCAGCCGGATGCGGATTTTTTGTCCCGCCATGGCGTCGTGACTCTCTTTCCTGACATAGTCCCGGGCCGGCATACCGCCCGGCGTTCCGGCACTTTTTGGCTAACGCTACTTACGTACTCTGTTCTGCTTTCCAGCGTGCGGCGCTTACAGCCGCGCTTCCAACGAACTGAATCCGGACATTTCCGGGTTCCTCAATCCGCCGAAGCTCCGACCCCCGCGCTCGGGCGTGTCGCGGATGCTCCGCGCACGTACCCGTATAGCCATTGGGAGGTGGGTTATGTTTGGGCTTCAACCTGGACCCTGGCACCGAGCATTATCTCGATCGGGACGCGAAGAAGCGCTTGAACAACTCATCTAGTATGGCGGAAATATGCGGTAAAAGCGAATCTGCGTGGTATGGACGTCCAAAGGGACCCGTCAGTTGGTTCGGATGCTGGTGGACAGGTGTTCCTGGCCCACCTGCTCAGTGAACGCGGCCAGTCGGTGAGCAGGAACCCGCCCTGCTCACCGAGACCGGGCGGTCACTGAGCAGAACGTGTCCCCAGGGGCACCCAGAGTGAAGCGTCGGCGTACGTGTGAGATGCTGTTGCAGGAGGCCTCCGCCTGCCGCAGGCCCCGCGCCGCGTCCAGGTGGAAGGAGTGCGCCAATGCCACCCACACTGTCGTCCACGCCCCCAGACCCGCCCCCACTCACGCCGGCGCCCGGGGCTACGGCTGCCCGCGCGTCTGCATCGGCTCCAGCACCGCTACCCACACCACAGGAGCTGGCACGGCTGCTGCCGCCCGGCTTCGTGTTGGGCGTGGCCACCGCGGCCTTCCAGGTTGAGGGCGGAACGCACGACGGCGGTCGCGGCCCCTCGGGGTGGGACGACTTCAGCCAGCAGGACGGGCGCATCCTCAACGCGGACACAGCGGATGTGGCCTGCGACCACTACCACCGCGTCGACGAGGACATCGCCCTGATGCGGGACCTCGGTGTGGACTCCTACCGCTTCTCGCTGTCCTGGCCGCGGATCCAGCCGGACGGCAGCGGTCCGGTGAACCAGGCGGGGCTCGACTTCTACGACCGGCTGGTGGACTGCCTGCTGGCGGCGGGCATCAGCCCGATGGTGACGCTCTACCATTGGGACACCCCGCTGCCGTTGGAGCGCGCCGGCGGCTGGCTGGAGCGCGGCACGGCCGAGCGGTTCGGCGAATTTGCCGGCCTTGCCGGCAGTGCGCTCGGGGACCGGGTGGACCGCTGGGTCACGGTCAACGAACCGGCGTCGGTAACGCTGAACGGCTATGGACTCGGTGTCCACGCACCGGGTAAATCCCTGCTGTTCGGCGCCTTAGCCGCCGCCCATCACCAGCTCCTGGCCCACGGGCTGGCGGTACGGGCCCTGCGCTCGGCCGGGATCCGCGGCAGCGTGGGCATCACCAACGTGCACAGCCCGGTGGTCCCGGCTGACCCCGCCAGCCTGGAGGACAATCTCTTCGCCCAATTGTTCGACCTGATCCAGAACCGGGTTTTCGCCGATCCGGTGCTGCTGGGCAGGTATCCGGAGGTTCCCGGCTTCCTCGCTGCCTTCTTTGAACCGCTGTTGGAAGCGCCGGCGGCCGATCTGCAGGTGATCAACGAGCCGTTGGATTTCTACGGCCTGAACTATTACTTCCCCACCCGTATCGCGGCTGGGTCCGGGGGCGGGGTGGGGCCCGACGGCGGTCTGCCGGGGGCCGCGGGCGCGGCGGTGGCGGAACTGCCGTTCCGGCTGGCGTCCTGGCCGGAGTATCCGCAGACGGGTTTCGGCTGGCCGGTGGCTCCGGACCACTTCCCGGTGGTGCTGGCGCAGCTGCAGGAACGCTACGGCGAGGCGCTTCCGCCGGTGATCATCACCGAGAACGGCGCCAGTTTCCCGGACCGCCCTGCCGCTGACGGCAGCGTCGCCGACGCCGAACGGTCCGGCTATATTGCCGCGCACCTGGCCGCGGCGCTGGGCGCGGTCCGTCCTGGCGGACCTGCGGAGGGTCTGGATCTGCGCGGCTACTACGTCTGGTCGTTGCTGGACAACTTTGAATGGGCGGCCGGCTATTCCCAGCGCTTTGGCCTGGTGCACGTGGATTTCGATACGCTCAAGCGCACGCCCAAGGATTCCTACTTCTGGCTGCGGGACCTCAGCCGGCTCCGCCGCTGACCGCCGGGCCAGGCTCCGCCGTCGCCGTTCCTGTCGGAAGCCATCGGGGCACGCAAAAGGCGCCCCGCCACCGAAGTGGCAGGACGCCTTTAGGCGATCAGTAACCGAAAGTGTTACTTGATGATCTTGGTGACACGGCCCGAACCAACGGTGCGGCCACCTTCACGGATAGCGAAGCCGAGGCCCTCTTCCATGGCGATCGGCTGGATCAGCGCGACAGTCATTTCGGTGTTGTCGCCAGGCATGACCATTTCCGTGCCCTCGGGCAGGGTGATGACACCGGTGACGTCCGTGGTGCGGAAGTAGAACTGCGGACGGTAGTTCGAGTAGAACGGGTTGTGCCGTCCACCCTCATCCTTGGCCAGGATGTAGACGTTGGCCTCGAAATCGGTGTGCGGGGTGATGGAACCCGGCTTGACGATTACCTGTCCACGCTCCACGTCTTCGCGCTTGATACCGCGCAGCAGCAGACCACAGTTCTCGCCGGCCCATGCCTCGTCGAGCTGCTTGTGGAACATTTCGATACCGGTAACCGTGGTCTTCTGGACCGGACGGATGCCGACGATCTCGACCTCGGAGTTGATCGCCAGGGTACCGCGCTCGGCGCGGCCCGTCACGACGGTGCCGCGGCCGGTGATGGTGAAGACGTCTTCAACCGGCATCAGGAACGGCTTGTCCTTGTCGCGGACCGGGTCCGGAACGTTGTTGTCCACGGCGTCCATCAGGTCCTCGACGGACTTGACCCATACCGGGTCGCCTTCGAGGGCCTTCAGGCCGGAAACGCGGACAACGGGAGCCTCGTCGCCATCGAAGCCCTGCGAGCTGAGCAGCTCACGGACTTCCATTTCAACCAGGTCCAGGAGTTCCTCGTCGTCCACCATGTCCGACTTGTTCAGCGCGACCAGCAGGTAGGGAACGCCAACCTGGCGGGCCAGCAGCACGTGCTCGCGGGTCTGGGCCATCGGGCCGTCGGTCGCGGCAACCACCAGGATTGCGCCGTCCATCTGGGCGGCACCGGTGATCATGTTCTTGATGTAGTCGGCGTGACCGGGAGCGTCCACGTGTGCGTAGTGGCGCTTCTCGGTCTGGTACTCAACGTGGGAGATGTTGATCGTGATACCGCGCTGCTTCTCCTCGGGGGCCGAGTCGATGGAAGCGAAGTCTCGCTGCTCGTTGAGTGTGGGGTACTTGTCGTAAAGCACCTTGGAAATGGCAGCCGTCAACGTGGTCTTTCCATGGTCAACGTGACCGATGGTACCGATGTTAACGTGCGGCTTAGTCCGCTCGAACTTTGCCTTCGCCACGGGTTCCTCCTAGAACGTTTTTCGTAAAAACTTGCCATCAGCAACGCTTTTCGTTACTGAAACCGTAGCAAGTCTACTGGGGGCTTTGGATTTGATGAAATTGCAGGTTGCCCGCGGTCTTCCGGCATGCACCGGAAGACCGCCGGCGGTAGGGGCCGGCTATTCGCCGCGGGACTTCTGGATGATCTCGTCGGCAACTGCCTTCGGGACCTCCGCGTACCTGTCGAACTGCATCGAGTACACCGCGCGGCCCTGGGTCTTGGACCGCAGGTCGCCGATGTAGCCGAACATTCCGGACAGCGGAACCAGGGCACGAATGACCTTTACGCCACTGGCGTCCTCCATGGACTGCATCTGGCCGCGGCGGGAGTTCAGGTCACCGATAACTTCACCCATGTATTCCTCAGGGGTGCGCACCTCAACATCCATCAGCGGTTCGAGCAGAACCGGGTCGGCCTTCCGGGCGGCTTCCTTGAACGCCATACGTCCGGCGATCTTGAAGGCCATTTCGGAAGAGTCGACATCGTGGTAGGCGCCGTCCAGCAGCGTCGCCTTGATGCCGACGACCGGGTAACCGGCAAGCACACCATCGGTGAGCGCATCCTGGATACCCGCGTCAACGCTGGGGATGTATTCGCGCGGAATACGGCCACCGGTGACCTTGTTTTCGAACTCGTACAGCGCACCTTCGGCAGTGTCGATCGGTTCGATCGCGATCTGGATCTTCGCGAACTGGCCGGAGCCACCGGTCTGCTTTTTGTGCGTGTAATCGTGCTTTTCGACCTTGCGGCGCACGGTTTCGCGGTAGGCAACCTGGGGCTTGCCCACGTTGGCCTCGACGCGGAATTCGCGGCGCATACGATCCACCAGGATGTCCAGGTGCAACTCGCCCATACCGGCGATGATGGTCTGGCCGGTGTCCACGTTGAGGGAGACCTGGAAGGTCGGGTCCTCTTCGGAGAGCTTCTGGATGGCCGTGGACAGCTTCTCCTGGTCGCCCTTGGTCTTCGGTTCGATTGCGACCGAAATCACGGGCTCCGGGAAGCTCATGGATTCAAGGACAATTGGGTTGGCCGGATCGCACAGGGTGTCACCGGTGGTGGTGTCCTTCAGCCCGATCGCCGCGTAGATGTGTCCGGTGGTGATCTCCTCCACCGGGTTTTCCTTGTTGGCGTGCATCTGGAACAGCTTTCCGATGCGCTCCTTCTTGCCCTTGGTCGAGTTGATGACCTGGGCACCGGAGGCGGCCTTGCCGGAGTACACGCGGATGTAGGTCAGGCGCCCGAAGAACGGGTGCGTGACGACCTTAAACGCGAGGGCGGCGAACGGTGCCTCCGAGTTGGCAGCACGGGTGATGATCTTCTCTTCATCGCGGACGTCGTGGCCCTCGATATCAGGGACATCCAGCGGCGACGGCAGGAAGGACACCACGGCGTCCAGCATCGGCTGCACACCCTTGTTCTTGAACGCGGAGCCGCACAGCACCGGGTAGACCTGGCTGGAAATCGTGAGCTTGCGGATGCCGGCCTTGATCTCGGCAACCGTCAGCTCTTCGCCACCCAGGTACTTTTCCATCAGGTCGTCGTCCGACTCGGCGACGGTCTCCAGCATGGCCGCACGGTATTCTTCGGCCTTGGCCTGCAGATCCGCGGGAATGGCCTCGATCTCGTACTTGGCGCCCATCTCGGTCTCGCCGCGCCAGGTCAGCGCGCGCATTTCGATCAGGTCGACAACGCCCTCGAAGTCGTTCTCGGCACCGATCGGCAGCTGCAGCACCAGCGGCTTGGCACCGAGCCGGTTGATGATGGTGTCCACGGTGAAGTAGAAGTCGGCGCCGAGCTTGTCCATCTTGTTGACGAAGCAGATGCGCGGGACGTCGTACTTATCGGCCTGGCGCCAGACAGTCTCCGACTGCGGCTCCACGCCTTCCTTGCCGTCGAACACGGCGACGGCACCATCGAGGACGCGCAGCGAGCGCTCCACCTCGACGGTGAAGTCAACGTGGCCCGGGGTGTCGATGATGTTGATCTGGTTGTTGTCCCAGAAGCACGTGGTAGCGGCGGAGGTGATGGTGATACCACGCTCCTGCTCCTGTGCCATCCAGTCCATGGTCGAGGCACCATCGTGGGTTTCACCAATCTTGTGGTTGATACCCGTGTAGAAGAGGATGCGCTCGGTAGTGGTGGTCTTGCCGGCATCAATGTGGGCCATGATGCCGATGTTGCGGACCTTGTGAAGGTCGGTAAGCACGTCGAGTGCCACGGTTTCTCCCTTTTATAAGGTTGGCTAGCGAACGACGACGATAGCCAGTGCCGCCGTCGTCATGCCGGGCCTCCGGCCGCCCCTGCCGCCCCAAGGGGCGGCCGATGGCGGCAGGCGGTTACCAGCGGTAGTGGGCGAAGGCCTTGTTGGACTCGGCCATCTTGTGGGTGTCTTCGCGGCGCTTCACGGCGGCACCAAGGCCGTTGGAGGCATCCAGGATTTCGTTGCGGAGCCGCTCGGTCATGGTCTTCTCGCGGCGGGCCTTGGAATAGCCGACCAGCCAGCGCAGCGCCAAGGCGGTGGCACGGCCGGGCTTGACCTCGACCGGGACCTGGTAGGTGGCGCCACCGACGCGGCGGGACTTGACCTCAAGGCTGGGCTTGATGTTGTCCATGGCCTTCTTCAGAGCGGCAACCGGGTCTCCCCCGGACTTCTCCTGCGCGCCGGCAAGTGCGCCGTACACGATGCGTTCGGCTGTGGACTTCTTGCCGTCGACCAGGACCTTGTTGATCAGCTGGGTGACCAGAGGGGAACCATAGACGGGATCAATGACGAGCGGCCGCTTGGGGGCCGGACCCTTGCGAGGCATATTACTTCTTCTCCATCTTTGCGCCGTAGCGGCTGCGGGCCTGCTTGCGGTTCTTCACACCCTGGGTATCCAGTGCGCCACGGACAATCTTGTAGCGGACACCGGGGAGGTCCTTCACACGACCGCCGCGGACCAGCACAATGGAGTGTTCCTGGAGGTTGTGGCCGACACCAGGGATGTAGGCGGTAACTTCGACGCCGCCGTTGAGGCGCACGCGGGCGACCTTACGCAGGGCCGAGTTCGGCTTCTTCGGGGTGGTGGTGTAAACGCGCGTGCAAACGCCGCGGCGCATCGGGCTGCCCTTCAGGGCGGGAGCCTTGGTCTTTGAGACCTTGGGTGAGCGGCCCTTGCGGACCAACTGCTGAATCGTAGGCACTTTCGTGATCTCCGTTTTTTCTCGAGATGGTTCTCGTGTTGCGTTGCCCCGTCGCCCACCTGCGTAGCCACTTGGGCGGCAACTGGGGGTGAAGCCTTTTCTCGTCGTCGCACCTTGCGCGACTCAGCACACCGGGCGATATATCCAGCGCCTAGGCATGCAAAAATGTGGCATTCGTTGCACAAGGACCCTGCAACCCGGAACCATGCCCCGTCCGTAACCGGATCAGGGACATGCTCATCCACTGCCACACTAACAATTGTTTCCCAGTCTATCATGGCGGGGCGCCCGCCCTTGACTGCAGGCCGAGGCGGGGGCCGTCTATGAGCCTGCACCGCCTCTTGACGGAGTTGGGCGGGCAGAGGACCCTCGGTATATCGCATGCTGTGCCGCGACCCGCCGGGCCCGCTCCATGCAGGGGGAGGTTGTCACCATGGCACGGTCCAATGCGCGTTACGGCTGGGTTCCGGATCTGCCGGACCAGCGTGACTTCCTCTACGCGGCCCCGCCCGCCGTCGTCGTCAAACTTCCCCGCAAGGTGGACCTGACGGCGCAATGCCCGCCCGTCTACGACCAGGGCCAACTGGGCTCCTGCACCGGCAATGGCGTGGCCGGCTGCCTGCAGTTCGATGCGATGAAGGAGAAGCTGCCGGACAGCTCCACGCCCTCGAGGCTCTTCATCTACTATAACGAGCGCGTCCTGGAAGGCACCGTCGCCTCCGACTCGGGTGCCATGATCCGCGACGGCATCAAATCCGTGGCGGAAACCGGCGCCTGCGATGAGTCCAGCTGGCCCTACGACATCACAGCGTTTGCCACCAAGCCCCCCGATGCCTGCTACCAGGAAGCCACCGGCCACCGCGCCGTTATTTACTCCCGGGTGGTCCAGGCACTCAGCCAGCTCAAGGGCTGCCTGGCCTCGGGCTATCCCGTCGTCTTCGGCTTCACCGTCTATGAAAGCTTCGAATCCCCCGAGGTGGCCTCCTCCGGGACGGTCCCCATGCCCGGCGCCGCCGAGAAGGTGCTGGGCGGGCACTGTGTGGTGGCGGTCGGTTACAACGATGCCACCCAGCGCTTCATCATCCGCAACTCGTGGGGCAGCGGCTGGGGCAAAAAGGGCTATGCCACCATGCCGTACGCCTATCTGCTGACCTCCTCGCTGGCCAGCGACTTCTGGACGATCAGATCGACGAGCTGAAAAGCCGGCTAGCTGAAAAGTAGCTGAACCAAGGACTAAGGACTAAGGCGGGGCGCCATGGCTGATGCAGACCTGGTACTTGAGGGCGGAGGGGTCAAGGGATCCGCGCTGGTGGGAGCCGTGACGGCCATGGCCCAGGCGCAGGACGCCTACACCTTCCACCGGGTTGCCGGCACTTCCGCCGGCGCCATCGTGGCCTCCCTGCTGGCCGCGGGAATGACGGCGGACGCGGTCAAGACCGTCATGGACCAACTGGACTTCGCCCGGTTCGAGGACGAGGCAGGCTTTATGGCCCACGTGCCGGCCATGGGCTCGGCGATGGGGTTGCTGCTGCATGAGGGTATCTATGCCGGCGGTTTCCTGCATACCTGGCTGCTGGAGACCCTGGCCCGCGCCGGCATCGAGACCTGGGCGGATCTTAAGGACCACGACCCGGACAGCGCCCTGCCCCCGGACCAGCGCTACCGGCTGGTGGTCATTGTCTCCGACGTTTCCCGCGGCCTGATGCTGCGGCTGCCGTGGGACTACCAGAACCTGCTGGGCGTGGACCCCGACCGTCAGTTGGTGGCCGACGCCGTCCGGGCATCGGCGTCCATTCCGTTCTTCTTCCGGCCCTGGAAAATGCCCGCGAACAAGGAGGTGATGGGGCACGACCATATTGTCTGCACCGACGGCGGGATGCTCTCCAACTTTCCCATGTCGCTCTTCGACAGGCATGATGGCAGGCCCTCCCGTTGGCCGACCCTAGGCGTCAAGCTCTCCGGGCAGCAGAGCATCAGGGACAGCGACTGGAAACCGGACAACAGCAACGTCCAACTGGCCAAGTCGCTGCTGAGCACCATGATGGGCGCGCACGACCGGGCCTATGTCAGCGATCCGCGGTCCTCCTCACGCACGGTGTTCGTGGACACCACCGCGTACCGGGCCACGGATTTCCATCTGGCCCCGGCGGACAAGGCCAAGCTGTTCGACACTGGGCTGGAGAGCGGCCGGAAGTTCCTTGCCGGCTGGGACTGGGAAAGCTGGAAACGGGGTAACTACAAGCCTTCCTGACCTTCCGCCCCGATCCGGCCAGGGAGCCGTGGCAGTCCAGGACGGGCAGCGGTCTCAACGGCGGTGGCCGACCGAGGCCGGCCACCGCCGCGTGCAGACCTGCAGGTGGGACCTGCAGTGGAAACCTGTCGACTACGTGCTCATCATGCCGCCGTCGGACTGGCCGCTGTCCTGGACCCGGTCCTTCGCGTCCTGGGCCCGCTCTTTGACGTCCTGGGCGGCGGAAGTACCTTCTTCCTTCACAGTCTGTGCCGATTCCTGGGCCGTGCCCCTGACCTCCTCAACGGCGTGCTGCGCCGGTTCCTTCATGTCGTTGGCCACGTTCTTGGCCATGTCCCCGGCCTGCTGCATCAGCGGCTGCGCCTTGTCCTTGACCGTCGCGGCCGCCTGCTTCTCCGGTTCGCTGGCCGGGATGAGGGCGGAGAGCAGCCAGCCGGCACCGAAGGCGATCAGTCCCGCAGCCAACGGATTGCCCTGCGTCTTCCTGGTCACGGTGTCCGGCATGTCCTGGATCGCGTCCCCGGCATGCTGGACCGCGTTCTGCGCTGAGTCCGCAGCATGCTGTGCTGAGCCGCTGACGTCGTCTGCCGTGCCCATCACGCTCTCACGCATCCGTCCCATAGCCCCGCGCACCTTCTCGGTCTGCCGGTGGGCGATGCTTGATGGACTGACCTTGTCCGCTACCGCGTCAACGTCCGTGCCTAGGCGGCCGCGTGTGCGGTCTATCTCCGCACGGATCTCGTCTGGTGACTGGCTCATGGCTTGTCCTTTCCGGGCTTGAGGGCCCCGGGGATCTCTTGAACTGTTTCAGTGGTCCGCGGCAAGCCGCGGATGGCCGACAATTGCTTCCGTCCGACGACGGCCAGGATGGCCGCGATGATGGCCCAGATGACGGCGACGATGACGGCTGCCCAGCCGGTATCGATCAGGTAGGCCAAGGCCGCCCAGAGCGCAATGGACAGGAACAGCAGCGTGAAACGCGCCGCCTCCGATGCGCCCGCCAGCATCCCGGCACCCTTTCCGGCCCGGCTGGCCGACTGGCGCAACTCCGCCTTGGCCAGCTCAAGTTCCTGCCGCATCAGGGTGGAGATGTCCGCACTGACCTCGCCCAGCAGGTCCCCGAGGGAGTTAGTCGCTGCCTTTTCCTCGGGATCCTGGTACCCAGCTGGGTAGCCCGTGGCCGGATAGGGGTTCTCAGCCCTGGTTGCTCCTTGCGTTGGTGGAACTGCACCCGCGGCACCCGCGACCCCCGCGCCGGCCGCGCCATCTGCTCCGTTTGCCTGCCACTGTCCGGGTTCCGTCATGGCAATCGCCCCTCGGGGTCCTCATCCGCCGGCTTCGGTGCGGCTTCGGGCAGGAATTCCGGCGGGGCCGGCGGATAGACCGTTTCCGGTCCGGGTCCGACCCCAGGGGCAATCCCGCTGCCGTACGCCCCGGTTCCTGCCGGATCCTCCGCTATCCCGGTGCCGTAACCGCCCACTCCCGGTTGCGAGGACGGGATTCCCGTACCGTAGGTCCCCGGCACCGGCGCACCATAACTTTCGCCGGTTTCGATATCCAACGGCGACGGCGGCTGGCCGGTAACCGGTGTGCCGATGCCTCCTGCTCCCGTCAGCCGGTAGTCGGGCGTTGGCGGAACCCGTCCGGGGATGGTTCCACGCTGGCCACCGCCTGACCCCGTTTCCGACATGCCTTCTCCCAGGCCCCGCGTCAGGCGGCCTGCCACCAGTCCGGCCGCGGCGGCGATGCCCAGAAAGGCGCCGGGCCGGCGCCGCGCGAACCTCTTCACTTCTTCGAGCAACGAGCCGGGATCGCGCTGCTCCAGCCAGTCCGCGATGTCCCCGCTCTTCCGGGACGCCTTGTGCACCCACTGGGTCGCCGTGCCGGAACTTTCCGAGTTGTTCTCCGCCATCGAGCGCAGCTCGTCACTGATGGAGCGCAGCCCCTCGGCGACCTTCTGCTGCTGGGTACCCGCTTGCTCCCGCAGATTGTTGCCGAACTCGCCGACCAGGTTCTGGGTCTGGGTGCCAACTTCCTGCGCGACGTTCTGTGCCTGGTCCTTGGCCACCGAGGCCACGTGCTGCCCCGCTTCCACCCCGGTGTTCCCGACTTCCTGCGCCTCGCGCCGGGTCGTGGCGGTGGTTGAGGACGGATCCTCGGGGAGATTTTGCGTATTCATGGGTTATACCTCCGTTGCAGTTCGCCGGAGCCGGCAGCCGTCTGGCTGCCGAACCTGGTTCTGTAGACCCTTGGGGCCCTGCTCATATGCCGCAGCCAAGAACGCCATGGCACCGGCCCCACTGTTTGAGCCGGACAACCCCAAGTGCCTGGGGCGGACACTAGGTCCTAGGGAAATCCTAATCATAAGGGTACTTACAAACGCAAGGCTGCGGAAGGAAGGAAGGGCAGCAATCGGATTTTTTTGCCGCCGGCAAGGCCGGGCCTTGCTGTGCCCGGCGCACGCTTATTTCTCCTCCCCACGATCACTTTCCTCCCGCAGCTCCCGCCCCCGGGTGACCTCTTCGCGTTCCTGCCGGTGCAGCTTGTCGCTGCGGGTGGTGTCGCGGGGCGGCAGCTGGATGGATTCCTCCGCCTTGATGCCACCCTGCAGCTCGCGCGCCCGCTCAACCTCGGAGTCGAACTCGGCGCCGAAGAGAAGGGACATGTTCAGGATCCACAGCCACAGCAGGAGCACGATAACCCCACCGATGGCACCGTAGGTTTTGTTGTAATGGCTGAAGTTCGCAACGTACAGGCCGAAGACCAGCGAGACGAGTACAAAAACCACCAGGCTGATCAGCGAACCCATGCTGATCCAGCGGAATTTGGGCTGCCGCACGTTGGGTGTGGCGTAGTACAGAATCGCTATCACCACAATGACCAGGATGACAATGACAGGCCATTTGGCGATGTTCCAGACCAGCAGGGCCGTCGACCCGAGCCCGATGACATTGCCCACTGCCTGCGCTATCGGGCCTGAAATGACAAGCATCAGGGCCATCGCCGCGACCAGGACCACTGCGATTAGCGTGACCAGGAGCATGGCTGGCTTCAGTTTCCAGAACGGGCGCCCCTCGTCGATCTCGTAGATCCGGTTCATGGCGCGGCTGAAGGCGGAGACGTATCCGGAGGCCGACCATAGGGCCACCACAATGCCCAGGACCAGGGCAAATCCCGCGGATGGCGAATGGGTCAGCTGCGTGATCGGGCCCTTGAAGATATCGGTGGTGCCGCCAGGGGCGATCCTGCCCACCATGTCCAGCAGGGCGGAGGTTGTCTTGTCCGCCTGCCCAAAGATCCCCAGCAGGGACACCATTGCCAGCAGTGCCGGAAACAGCGAAAGCACGGCGTAGTAGGTCAGTCCAGCCGCCAGATCCCGGCACTGGTCCTTATTGAACTCGCGCAGGGTCCGCTTGAAGCCGTACCCCCAGGACTGCTTGCGCACCTCGGGGATGTTTTTCGGTTTCCGGCTGGCGTCGGGCGCGGGCGCCGTTGCTGCTTTGACCGAGCTGTTTTTGGATCCGGTGTTCTCTGTCATGATTCCACCCCTGCCATCAGGTCCTGATGTACGTCCGTCCGCTCTTTGGCTGACGGACCGGCCGAAATGCTAAGGAGCCTTATTTTATGCAACGACGTCCCGGTAACCAAGCCATAGAGGTTACTTTTGGCCCTGCTGGTTACTAGGCTGGCTTTTACCGTTTGCAACCGGTCGGAAGGATGACGCATGGCCTACTTCATCGAATACACGGTCCCCGCCGCCCAGGAGGACGCCGAATACACCATCCCGGTCAGCGACCAGGAGTCCGGCTACACGATCCCGCTGGGCGAGACCGGGGCAGAGCGGATCCATACCGACGAATTGCCGGTGCGCAGCAGCGTGCTCGGGGCCAGCGTCGCCGAGGCAAAGGCTGCGGCGGAAGAGGTCCTCAGCCATAGCCGCGCCACGCGCGCACAGCTGTTTGAGGATGCCGAGAACTCCACGACCGCCGGCAGCGGCACGCTGCTGGCGAGTTATGCCGAAGGCAGCGGTTGGCAGGACCGCGTATAGGCGGAGCAGGGATTCAGCCCGGATTCAGCCGGCCCCTGGCCGGCCTGGAAACCACGACGACGACGGCCCCGCACCAAATGGTGCGGGGCCGTCGTCGTGGATGCTGCAGGTGCAGGGCGGGTAGGTCCCTACGCGGGGACGAAGCCGCGTGCGTTAGAGTCCGCCCTGCCCGCTAACGGAAGTCGCCGCCCAGGTCGTAGTCATCCAGCGGGATGGCATGGAACTCGGGGGCAAGGTCGCCGCCGACACCGGAGTAGTCGAAGTCGCTGAAGGCGCTCGGGCCGGTGAACAGGTTGGCCTTCGCCTCCTCCGTCGGCTCCACTGTCACATTGGTGTAGCGGGGCAGACCGGTACCGGCCGGGATCAGCTTACCGATGATGACGTTTTCCTTCAGGCCCAGCAGCGGGTCGCTCTTGCCTTCCATGGCCGCCTGCGTCAGGACGCGGGTGGTTTCCTGGAAGGATGCCGCGGACAGCCAGGACTCGGTCGCCAGCGATGCCTTGGTGATACCCATCAGCTCGTTACGGCCCGATGCAGGCTGCTTGCCCTCGGACACCACGCGGCGGTTCTCCGCCTCGAAGCGCCCGCGCTCGGCCAGCTCGCCCGGCAGCAGGTTGGACTCGCCGGACTCGATGACCGTGACGCGGCGCAGCATCTGGCGGACGATGACCTCCACGTGCTTGTCGTGGATGCCCACACCCTGGCTGCGGTAGACGCGCTGGACTTCCTCCACCAGGTGCTTCTGGGCGGCACGCGGGCCGAGGATGCGCAGGACCTGCTTCGGGTCCACGGCACCGACTACCAGCTTCTGGCCGACCTCCACGTGGTCGCCGTCGGCAACCAGCAGACGCGCACGGCGCAGCACCGGGTAGGCGATCTCCTCGGTTCCGTCGTCCGGAGTGAGCACCAGGCGCAGCTGGCGTTCGGTCTCCTCGATGCTGATGCGTCCGGCCGCTTCCGCGATCGGGGCAACACCCTTGGGGGTGCGGGCTTCGAAGAGCTCCTGGATACGGGGCAGACCCTGGGTGATGTCCTCGCCGCGGCTGGCGGAGACGGCACCACCGGTGTGGAAGGTACGCATGGTCAGCTGGGTACCGGGCTCACCGATGGACTGTGCGGCGATGATGCCGACGGCCTC
>DATIMB010000285.1:0-2429 GCA_035475875.1 Micrococcaceae bacterium | reverse complement strand
TTGAATTTTTGGACCGTCTCGCTCATTTGTTGCCTCCCACGAGCTTGTTGAGGACCGAGGTGAAGAAGCCCAGACCGTCCGTGCCGCTGCTGCGTCCGCTGGCCGATTCCGGCCCGTAACCGGGCTCGACGGCGTGTTCGGGGTGCGGCATCAGGCCCACGACGTTCCCGGCTGCGTTGGAGATGCCGGCTATGTCGCGCCGTGAGCCGTTCGGATTCAGGCCGACGTAGCGGAACACCACCCGGCCCTCGCCCTCCAGCTCATCGAGTGTCTTCTCGTCGGCGATGTACTGGCCGTCCTGGTTCTTCAGCGGCACAGTGATCTCCTGGCCCAGGGCATAGTCGGTGGTCCATGCCGTCCGGTTGTTCTCCACGCGCAGCGTCTGGTCGCGGCAGATGAACTTCAGGTGGTCGTTCTTGATCATGGAGCCGGGCAGCAGGTGCGACTCGGTGAGGATCTGGAAGCCGTTGCAGATGCCCAGCACGGGCAGCGGATTCGACGACGCCGCCCCGGAGGCAGCCTTAATGATCTGGTCCATCAGCGGCGCAAAGCGGGACAGGGCGCCGGCGCGCAGGTAGTCGCCGTAGGAAAAACCTCCCGGAATGACGACGGCGTCGACGTCGCCCAGGTGCGTGTCGGCGTGCCAGAGGGCGACGGCGGTTCCGCCCGCGATGCGCACGGCCCGGGCGGCGTCGCGGTCGTCCAGGGATCCGGGGAAGGTCACGACGCCGATCCGGGCGCCGGACAATTCGCCGGACGGGTTTTTCGAGGCAACCGCGCCTATCAATGGGGTCTCGGTCACGGTCAGCCTGCCACCACTTCGACGTTGACGACGTCTTCAATCACCGGATTGGACAGCAGGGTGGCTGCGGCATCGCGGGCCTGCGCCAGGATCTCCTCGGTGATTTCGCCGTCCACCGTCAGTTCAAAACGCTTGCCCTGGCGCACCGAGCTGAAACCGGTGAAGCCAAGACGGGGCAGGGCGCCGACGATGGCCTTTCCCTGCGGATCCAGAATCTCGGGTTTGGGCATGACATCGACAACGATCCGGGGCATCCGGGGACTCCTGATGTTAAAGAGGTGGCCGCGGAAGGTGCCGTCTCACGCTGTTAGGGGAGTGAATCAGCGCTCCGCGAGCTTGCCAGTCCAGTCTACCGGGAGCAGCGGGACCAGCCGAACCGCCGTCGTCGTTGCCCTTGCAGGCGGGGCCGGACCTTGCCGTGGGTAATAGAGCAGAGGCAGGATGCAGCTATGTGGATCGGCTGGATCGAATTCGACATCCTGCTCGGCGAGACCTACTCACTGAAGCAAAAGCGCTCCGTCATGCGGCCGCTGGTGAACGAACTGCGCCGCCGCTTCGAGGTCTCCGCCGCGGAAACCGGCAGCCAGGACCTGCTGCGCCGCGCACAGATCGGCATAGCCATGGTGACGGGGGAGCGCGGGCATCTGGTGGAAGTCTTGGACGCCGCCGAACGGCTGGTCGCCGCGCATCCGGAGGTCGAGCTGCTCAGTGCCCGACGGCGGATGGCCAGCGGGGATGACGACTGAGGGCCCGCGATTCAGGCCGCCGCAGGCCGGAGCAGTAACACCGCAAGGCAGTCGAACTGCCGGTACTTGGCGAGGACATACTGGGCCTCGGCCCTTGAAAGCGTGAGCGCGACCACACTACGGTTGTAGGACATTCTATGTAGCACCTGTAAGGGTGCCAACGAGAGGACTCCGATGCAGCAACCCAACATGGTCCGCACCGAAGAAAGACCCGGGAAAAGACCCGGCATGTGGCGCAAGGCAAGGAACGTGGCGGCGGCCGGTGCTGCCGCCGCAGCCCTGATCGCCTCCATCGCCGTTCCGGCCAGCGCCGCCGACGCAGCCCTGGATCCGTTCCCGAATCCGACGCCGCCCACGGCTCCGCCTGGCAACTACACGGAGCAGGTACTGGCTTCCAATGGCGACAATGCCATCGATCCGGTGCTGGGCAAGTACTACCGCATCGTCGCGCTGGCGGACCTGGGTAACGGGGTCCTTCTGGCCGCCTATGACGGGCGCCCGGACGGCGGGGACTCGCCGTCCCCGAATTCGATCGTGCAGCGGCGCAGCACGGACGGCGGGAAGACCTGGGGTGCGCCCACCTTCATTGCCCGGGGCCAGATGGGCGCCACCGGGGTGCAGAAGTACGGTTTCAGCGATCCCAGCTACGTTGTGGACAAAACCACCGGCACGGTCTTCAACTTCCACGTCTACTCCAAGAACCAGGGCTTTGCCGGCAGCGCGCTGGGCAATGACGACGCCGATCCGAACGTGATCAGTTCCGAGGTCTCGGTCTCCACCGACGGGGGCCTGACCTGGTCTACGGACCCGGCCAACCAGCCTGCCCTGCCAACCCCTTCCAGCTATCCGGCCGGCTCCAAGTACCAGGATTTCGCCGGTCC
>DATIMB010000284.1:0-5723 GCA_035475875.1 Micrococcaceae bacterium | reverse complement strand
TGCCGGCTGTTGCTGGACTACGCGTTCGGCCAGCTGAACCTGCGCTACCTGTACTGGCGGGCGGTGGTGCCCAACTGGGCCAGCCGGAAGCTGGCCTGGAAGCTCGGGTTCCGGTTCGACGCGGAGTTGCGCGGATTCCTGGACGACCGGGGTAACGCGGCGGACGCCTGGATCATGAGCCTGGCGCACGACGACGCCCGCTCACCGGCGGCGCCATGGGACGGTCCGGCATGCGGGTAACCTTAGAGAGGTTTTGGGCCCGGAGCGGGCCGACGCGACGGGTCAAAGGGCGGGGTTGATGGTGCACTTCTGGAATTCTCTGGGCGAGGTTCCCGCTGGATTCGGTCCCTCCGTGGTGACGCTGGGCAACTTCGACGGCGTCCACCGCGGCCATCAGCAGGTCCTGACCCGGCTGGCGGAGACCGCGCGCAGCCGCGGCGCCCAGGCCGTAGCCATCACCTTTGATCCGCATCCTGCCATGATCCACCGCCCGGAAACGGCGCCGGCGCAGATCATGGGGCTGGCGGACAGGCTGGACACGATGGCCGCCTGCGGCCTGGACGCCGTCCTGGTGATGCCCTACTCGCTGGCGCTGGCCCAGCAGACCCCGGAGGAATTCGTCCGATCCGTCTTCGTCGACACACTCGGGGCGGCCGCCGTCGTCATTGGCCACGATGTCCGCTTCGGCCGCGACAACTCCGGAGACCTGGGCACGATGCAGGAACTCGGCGCACAACTGGGCTTCGACGTCCTGGTGATCGATGAGTACGGCGGGGACCGGCGCTGCTCCTCGACCTGGGTGCGCGAGGCGCTGGCCCGCGGGGATGTGGCGACGGCGGCCGAGGTGCTGGGGAGACCGCACCACATGCGCGGCACCGTGGTTCACGGCGCCTCCCGTGGACGTAAACTGGGCTTCCCAACGGCGAACCTCGCCACCGACGCCACCGGCTTTATCCCCGACGACGGCGTCTATGCCGGCTGGCTCACCGACGAGGCGGGCACCCGCTGGCCCGCCGCGGTCTCGGTCGGTTCCAACCCCACCTTCGAGGGAGTCAGCCGGCAGGTTGAGGCGTACGTCATCGACCGTCCGGCCACCGAGCCGGTGGAGGCCTTCGACCTGTACGGGCAGAACGTCGTCGTCGAATTTGTGTCCCGGCTGCGCGGCATGGTTGCCTACACCGGCCCCGAAGCGCTGATGAAGCAGATGGCACTGGACGTTGAACAGGCGCGCGGGATCCTGGTGTGAGAAGCCTCGCCGGGGAGGCACTGCGCCGGGCCTACCGGGTCGGGATTGCCATCAAGGGCATCGACGGGACGCTGGAACTGCTGGCCGGTCTGGCGCTGTGGATCTTCCCGCAAGCCCTGGCGGCACTGCTGCGTCCGCTGGCCGGCCCGGTCGGCCCCGACCATCCCATCCGCGGTTTCGTGGGCTACTGGGCCGGACGGATGGACCATGACCTCAGTTACGGCCCGCACGCCTTTGTAGTGTTCTTCCTGCTGGCCCATGGGGTGGTGAAGGTGGTGCTGGTCTACTGCCTGTACAGGGAATACCACTGGGTGTACCCGTACGGGATTGCCGTGCTGGTGCTGTTCACCCTCTACCAGCTCTACGTCGTGGCCCGGACACCGAGCGTGGGCATGGTGTTGTTCATGGTGCTGGATGTGGTGATCATCTGGCTGGTCTGGCGCGAATGGCGCGAACTGCGGGCCAAGAGCATGCAGGAGCAACCGGCCTAGGCTACCTGCGGCGCTGGCGGCCAGGGGGTCCACGCCGGGTGTTTTCGACATTGCGCCGCGTACCGGTAAACTGGACGGGTGGATCCGGCTGCAGTCCGTGGCGGCTGGATCTGGTTCTGTGGCCCCGGCCGACGGAACACACCCGGCGGCGCAGCGCCGACTCGGGACTCACGGCACAACTCAAGGAGTTATTTGTGGCATTGGACGCCGCTGTCAAGCAAGACATCATGAAGGAATACGCCACCGTTGAGGGCGACACCGGTTCGCCGGAGGTCCAGGTAGCGATGCTCTCCAAGCGCATCCTCGACCTGACCGAGCACCTCAAGGCGCACAAGCATGATCACCACACCCGTCGTGGCCTGATGGCCCTGGTTGGGCGCCGCAAGCGCCTGCTGCGCTACCTGCACGACACCGATATCGCACGCTACCGTTCGCTCATCGAGCGCCTCGGCCTGCGTCGCTAGCACAACCGTGAGGCGGCCCCTTCCAACAGATGGAAAGGGCCGCTTTTCGCAGTCACAGGAGCCAACCGGCGTCCCGCATTCGCGGTCCTCGGTAGTGATCTCCGGGAAGCCGGACCGCCGCAGGCGGACCAGCCCGTGGATCTCGATCGAAGACCGGGTGCAGATGTGGATGGCCTCCTGCCACATAGGAAACACACCAACCCCAGAAACGGAGGTGACTCTCTTGGAGGGTCCCGAAATTCAGTTCGCAGAGGCCGTTATTGACAACGGCCGCTATGGCAAGCGCGTCGTGCGGTTCGAAACCGGCCGCCTTGCCCAGCAGGCCGCCGGTGCCGCGATGGTCTACATCGACGAGGACACCGCCCTGCTCTCCGCGACCACCGCAGGCAAGCAGCCGCGCGAGGGCTTCGACTTCTTCCCGCTCACCGTGGATGTCGAGGAGCGCATGTACGCTGCCGGCCGCATCCCCGGCTCCTTCTTCCGCCGTGAGGGCCGCCCGTCCACGGAAGCCATCCTGGCCTGCCGCCTGATGGACCGTCCGCTGCGCCCGGCCTTCGTCAAGGGGCTCCGCAACGAAGTCCAGATCGTCGTCACCGTGCTGGCCATCAACCCCGACGTGCTCTACGACGTCGTCGCGATCAACGCCTCATCGATGTCCACCCAGCTGTCCGGCTTGCCCTTCTCCGGCCCCATCGGCGGCGTCCGCGTTGCCCTAATCGGTGACCAGTGGGTTGCGTTCCCGAAGCACACCGAACTGCAGGACGCGGTGTTCTCCATGGTGGTTGCCGGACGCGTTGCCGGTGACGATGTCGCGATCATGATGGTCGAGGCCGAGGCTACGGACAATGCCTGGAAGCTGATCAAGGAAGAGGGCGCCACCGCCCCGACCGAAGAGGTTGTGGCCGAGGGCCTGGAGGCGGCAAAGCCGTTCATCCGCACCCTCTGCGAGGCACAGGCCGACCTGGCCGCCCGTGCGGCCAAGCCGACCGTGGAATTCCCCATCTTCCTGGACTACCAGGACGACGCCTATGCCGCCGTCGAAAGCGCTGCCGGCGCCAAGCTGGCCGAGGTCTTCCAGATCGCGGACAAGCAGGACCGGGACAACGCCTCCGACGCGCTCAAGGACGAGGTCCTGGCCGAACTTGCCGGACAGTTCGAAGGACGCGAGAAGGAACTCTCGGCAGCCTTCCGCTCGGTCACCAAGCAGGTGGTGCGCCAGCGCATCCTCAAGGACCAGGTCCGCATCGACGGCCGCGGCCTGACGGACATCCGCCAGCTCACCGCCGAGGTTGAGGTGCTCCCGCGCGTGCACGGCTCCGCCATCTTCGAGCGCGGCGAAACCCAGATCATGGGTGTCACCACGTTGAACATGCTCAAGATGGAACAGCAGATCGACTCGCTGTCCCCGGTGACGCGCAAGCGCTACATGCACAACTACAACTTCCCGCCGTACTCCACCGGCGAGACCGGCCGCGTGGGTTCCCCGAAGCGCCGCGAGATCGGCCACGGTGCCCTCGCCGAGCGCGCGCTGGTTCCGGTGCTGCCTTCGCGTGAGGAATTCCCCTACGCGATCCGCCAGGTCTCCGAGGCGCTGGGCTCCAACGGCTCCACCTCGATGGGCTCGGTCTGCGCCTCCACGCTGTCCCTGCTCAACGCCGGTGTGCCGCTGAAGGCGCCGGTTGCCGGCATCGCGATGGGCCTGGTCTCCGACGAGGTCGACGGCCAGACCCGCTACGCCGCCCTGACGGACATCCTGGGCGCCGAAGATGCCTTCGGCGACATGGACTTCAAGGTGGCCGGCACCTCCGAGTTCGTTACCGCCATCCAGCTGGACACCAAGCTGGACGGTATCCCGGCCTCGGTCCTGGCTGCGGCCCTGAAGCAGGCCCGCGAGGCCCGGCTGCACATCCTGGGCGTGCTCAACGCCGCGATCGACACGCCGGACGAGCTCTCCGAGTTTGCTCCGCGCGTCATCGCGGTCAAGATCCCGGTGGACAAGATCGGCGAGGTCATTGGCCCGAAGGGCAAGATGATCAACCAGATCCAGGAAGACACCGGCGCGGACATCTCGATCGAGGACGACGGCACCGTCTACATCGGTGCCACCAACGGCCCCTCCGCAGATGCCGCCCGTTCCGCGATCAACGCCATCGCCAACCCGCAGGTGCCGGAAATCGGTGAGCGCTACCTGGGAACGGTCGTCAAGACCACCACCTTCGGCGCCTTCGTTTCCCTCACCCCGGGCAAGGACGGTCTGCTGCACATTTCCGAACTGCGCAAGCTGGCCAACGGCAAGCGCGTGGACAACGTCGACGACGTCGTCTCGGTGGGCCAGAAGATCCAGGTGGAGATCACCAAGATCGACGACCGCGGAAAGCTGTCCCTGGCTCCCGTGGTGGCCGAGGGCGACGCTCCGCAGGAGGCAGCCGACCCGGTTGCCGCCGAAAGCGGCACCGAGTAGTTCATGGCATTTACCGTTTTGCCGCTGACCTCTGCCCTGGCCGCCGGCACGCTGGGGGAGGACGCCACAGTGATCTCCGGGGATTCGGGCGGTGCCGTTGTGCGCCGCTCCGTCCTCCCCGGAGGCCTGCGCGTCCTCACCGAAGCGATGCCGGGACAGCGTAGCGCGACAATCGGTTTCTGGGTCGGTGTTGGCTCTCGGGATGAAGCCGAGGGCCAACACGGCTCTACCCATTTCCTTGAACACCTGCTGTTCAAGGGCACCCAGCGGCGCACGGCGCTGGACATCGCTTCCGCCTTTGACGAGGTGGGCGGGGAGTCCAATGCAGCGACCGCCAAGGAAAGCACCTGCTACTACGCCCGCGTGCTGGACAGGGATCTGGGGATGGCCATCGACGTCATCGCCGACATGATCACCGGCGCCGTGCTGGATCCGGCCGAGCTGGAGCAGGAACGCGACGTCATCCTCGAGGAAATCGCCATGGACAGCGATGACCCGACCGACGTGGCGCATGAAAAATTCGTCGCCGCCGTCCTGGGCGGCCATCCGCTGGGCCGGCCCATCGGCGGCACGCCGGATGCCATCCGCGCCGTACCGCGCGACTCCGTCTGGGAGCACTACCGCCGCTACTACCGCTCGGACGAACTGGTCATCACCGCCGCCGGCGGCCTGGACCACGACGACGTCTGCCGGCAGGTGCTGGCAGCCTTCCGCGGCGCGGGCTGGGACCTGGCCGAGGACGCCGTCCCCACCGCCCGCCGCTCCACCGCACCCGCGGCCATTTCCGGCACCGCCGGACTTCACGTCATCACCCGCCAGGTGGAGCAGGCCAACATCATCCTGGGCTGCCCCAGCATCGTGGCCACCGACGAGCGCCGTTTTGTGATGAGCGTACTCAACGCCGTGCTGGGCGGGGGAATGTCCTCCCGGCTGTTCCAGGAAATCCGCGAAAAGCGCGGCCTGGCCTACTCCACGTACTCCTTTGCCTCCGCCTACGCCGACGCCGGCTACTTCGGCATGTACGCCGGCTGCGCACCCCAGAAGGTTCCGCAGGTCATCTC
>DATIMB010000283.1:0-3497 GCA_035475875.1 Micrococcaceae bacterium | reverse complement strand
CTTCGACGTCAAGACCAACGTGATCCTGATCGCGGCCACCAACCGGCCCGACGTGCTGGACCCGGCGCTGCTGCGCCCGGGCCGCTTCGACCGCCAGATCCCGGTGGAAGCCCCGGACCGGGTGGGCCGCGAGCAGATCCTACGGGTGCACGCCAAGGGCAAGCCGATGGCGCCGATGGTGGACCTGAACGGGGTGGCCAAGAAGACCCCCGGCTACACCGGTGCCGACCTGGCCAACGTGCTCAACGAGGCCGCCCTGCTTACCGCCCGCTCCAACGCCCAGCTGATCGACGACCGGGCGCTGGATGAGGCAATCGACCGCGTGATGGCCGGGCCGCAGAAGCGCACCCGGGTGATGAAGGAGCTGGAACGCAAGATCACCGCGTACCACGAGGGCGGACACGCCCTGGTGGCGGCGGCCCTGCGCAACACCGCCCCTGTCACCAAGATCACCATCCTGCCGCGCGGACGGGCCCTGGGCTACACCATGGTGGTGCCCGAGGATGACAAGTATTCGGTCACCCGCAACGAGCTGCTGGACCAGATGGCCTACGCGATGGGCGGGCGCGTGGCGGAGGAGATCGTCTTCCACGACCCCTCCACGGGTGCCTCCAACGACATTGAAAAGGCCACCGCCACGGCGCGCAAGATGGTCACCCAGTACGGCATGAGCGAGCGGATCGGAGCCGTCAAGCTGGGCACCGGCGGCGGCGAGCCGTTCCTGGGCCGCGACGCCGGCCACGACCGGGACTACTCGGACCAGGTGGCCTTCGTGGTGGATGAGGAGGTGCGCCGGCTCATCGACCAGGCCCACGACGAGGCCTACGCGATCCTGAACGAGAACCGGGACGTGCTGGACCGGCTGGCCCTGGAACTGCTGGAGCGTGAGACGCTGAACCAGGCCGAAATCGCCCAGGTCTTTGCAGACATCCGCAAGCGCGATGTCCGGGCGGTCTGGCTGTCCAAGGATTCGCGTCCGGTTTCCACCGTCCCGCCGGTGGTCACGGACAAGGAGCGCCGCGACGCGCAGGCCGCCAACGAGCCCGCTCCGGAGACCGTGCCCCCGCAGGACCAGCTGGCGCATGCCAACCTGCCCGGATCCCCTGACGCCTCGCCCAACGGGGTCAACCCCGGCGGCTCCGGGGAGGAGCCGGCACCGCCGCGCTCCCACGACGGACAACGGTAGGATCCTCGGGTGATGAATTACGACGACGACGGCGTCCCCCGCATGGGCGGCGCGGCCGCCGCAGCCGGTACCCTGACCGAAGGGGCCGGCGCCGGCGTTGACATCGCACGGATCGAACATGCGGTCCGCGAAATCCTGCTGGCCATCGGCGAGGACCCGGACCGCAGCGGCCTGGTAGAGACCCCGCAGCGGGTGGCAAAGGCCTATGCGGAGGTCTTTTCGGGCTTGCACCAGGATCCCGCGGACGTGCTGTCCACCACCTTCGACATCGCCCACGAGGAGATGGTGCTGGTTAAGGACATCCCTTTCTACTCCACCTGTGAGCACCATCTGGTGCCCTTCCATGGCTCGGCGCACGTGGGCTACATCCCCTCCCTCGACGGGCGGGTGACCGGGCTGAGCAAGCTGGCGCGGCTGGTGGATGTCTATGCCAAGCGCCCGCAGGTGCAGGAGCGGCTGACCACCCAGATCGTGGATGCCCTGGTCAAGTACCTCAAACCCCGCGGCGCCATCGTCGTCGTCGAATGTGAACACATGTGCATGTCCATGCGCGGCGTGCGGAAACCGGGCGCCAAGACCGTCACCAGCGCCGTCCGCGGCCTGCTGCACGAGCCGGCCACCCGCGCCGAAGCCATGAGCCTGATTCTCGGAAGGTAACACCAGCAATATATGGATTCCCTCGCAGCAGCACCCGGAACCGGGCCCGCCACCTCACCCCTGCCCGTCCTGCGCGAACCGCGCCCGGCGGCCAGGTTCGAGGACCTGCCCACCGACCGCGCGGTGGTCATGGGCATCCTGAACTGCACCCCGGATTCCTTCAGTGACGGCGGCGAGTACAACTCCCTGGACAGTGCCATCGCGTACGGGCTGCGGATGATCTACGCCGGCGCTGACATCATCGACGTCGGCGGCGAATCCACCCGGCCCGGTGCGGTGCTGGTGGACGAGGAGGAGGAGCAGCGGCGCATCCTGCCGGTTGTTTCGGCGCTGGCCAAGGCCGGCGCGCTGATCAGCGTGGACACCCGGCACGCCTCCACCGCCGCGCTCGCCCTGGACGCGGGCGCCGGACTGATCAACGATGTCTCCGGAATGAGTGTGCAGCCGGACATGGTGGCCCTGATCGCCGAGCGCGGGGTCCCCTATGTCCTGATGCACAGCCGCGGCAACCCGCAGACCATGGACGCGCTGTCCTCCTACGGCGATGTGGTGGAGGATGTAATTTCGGAGCTTCGGGAGGTCCGGGACAAATTCTTCGCCGCGGGGGTGGCGCCGGAGCAGCTCATCGTCGATCCCGGCCTGGGCTTTTCCAAGAACGCCCAGCAGAACTGGACGCTGCTGGGCAACCTGGAACGCTTTGCCGTGCTGGGCCACAAGATCCTGGTGGGCACCTCGCGCAAGCGCTTCCTAGGTTCGCTTCTCAGCACCGCCGGCAAGGCCGCCGCGCCGAAGGAGCGGGACAACGCCACCGTCGCCACCACCGCGCTGGCCGCAGCGAAGGGCGCCTGGGGCGTGCGGGTCCACGACGTCGCGGCCAACCTTGACGCGGTCAAGGTTGCCGCCCGCCAGGTGGCCCCATGACAGGCCCTGCCGCCGGTGCCGTGTCAGGCCCTGCCGCCGGTGCCATGACTGGAACCTCGCTGGTACGGCCGGACCGGATCACGCTCACCGGGGTCGAGGCGATTGGCCGGCACGGGGTTTTCGAGCATGAAAAGCGCGATGGCCAGCCGTTCATCGTCGACGCGGTGCTGTACACGGACATCCGCCCCGCCGCCGCCACCGACGACCTGACCCGGACCCTGCACTACGGTGAGGTGGCCCAGGAGATCACCGCGCTGATCACCGGCGAACCCTTTGACCTGATCGAGACGCTGGCCCAGAAGATCGCCGACGCCATCCTGGCCAGGTTCAGCCCGGCTGCCGTGGAGATCACCGTGCACAAGCCCAAGGCGCCCATCCCGGTGCCGTTCGGCGACGTCACCATCACCATCTACCGGGAGCGCTGATGAATACTCCGCCCACAGTGCGGCCCTATACCCGTGCGGTGCTGGCCCTAGGCAGCAACCTGGGCGAGCGGCACGACACCCTCTCCTCCGCGGTCGCCGAACTGGTGGACCGGCCGGAAGTGCGCCTGCGTGACGTCTCCCCCGTGGTCCAGACCAAACCGGTGGGCGGGCCCGCCGGCCAGCCGGACTTCCTGAACATGGTGATGGAAATCGAGACCTCGCTGGATCCCTACGAGCTGCTGGCACACTGCCATGCCGTGGAGGCCGCGCACCACCGGACGCGGGAAGTCCGCTGGGGCGCCCGGACC
>DATIMB010000282.1:0-2946 GCA_035475875.1 Micrococcaceae bacterium | reverse complement strand
GCGGACACCGGGCACCGCGGCGGGCAGGCGCAGCGCCAAGGGCAGGACGGGCAGCACCGCGGCGAGGATGCGCAGGAGGCGGCGCGCCGGGAGCGTAAGAAGATCGACGACGCGGCGCGGGCCGATTACCTCATCCGCGATGCGATGGCACGCGGGGAATTCGACAATCTGAAGTACGCCGGCAAACCGATACCCGGGCTGGGCGAGGCAACGGACCCGGACTGGTGGATCAAGGGCGTGATCCAGCGCGAACAGCTCACCGGTCTGGGGCCCAAAGCCATTCTGCTCCGGACCGAGGACGCCGGGCTGGATGACCGGCTGGACGCCCAGGCTTCGGAGCACCAGGTGCGGGAGATTGTCGAGGATTTCAATGCCAGGGTGATAGACGCACGCCGCCAGTTGCAGGGCGGACCGCCGGTGGTGACGAAGACCCGCGACGTCGACGATGAGGTGGCGCGCTGGCAGCAGCGACGCGCCCTCCGTGCGGCTGCAGTCCGGCCAGAGCCGAAGCCGCCTGCCCGGCGGCGGTGGTGGCGGCGGCTCTGGCCCGGATCCGGGTAGTTCCGGGAGGTGACCCACCGGCACCCGGCATGTATTGCGGGCCCATTGCGGGGAGGAGTAAGTTTGGCTCCGTTCACGCCAGTGCAGAGGGTAGCCCCAGGGTCCAGCTAGCCGCAGGAACGGCAGCCGGGCGCGGGTTTGGTGGCGCGGACGGACAGCGTCGATGAATCGGGGTCATCATGAGCGCAACAACGCAAAATCCCGCCCAACCAGTGCGTAGCCTGGTACCGGCACGAATGGACCGGCTGCCGTGGACCAAGTTCCACTGGTCGGTCATCATCGGTCTGGGCGTTTCCTGGATTCTGGACGGCCTGGAAATCCAGATTGTCGCCACCGCCGGGTACGCCCACGACCTGCAGATGAACTCCGCCGAGGTCGGCTTCACCGGCACGATCTACCTGATCGGCGAAGTCGTTGGCGCACTGTATTTCGGCCGGCTCTCGGACAAGCTGGGACGAAAGCGGCTCTTCATCCTGACCTTGGCAATCTACCTGATTGGCTCCGGCATTGCCGGATTGTCGCCGGCCATGTGGTTTCTGTGGATTTTCCGGTTCATGGCCGGTCTTGGCATCGGTGGAGAATACACCGCCATCAACTCTGCCATCGATGAGCTGATCCCCTCGCATTACCGCGGTCGGGTGGATATTGCCGTAAACGGCACCTACTGGGCCGGAGCCGCCATTGGTGCGGTGGCCAACCTGTTCCTCCTGGCCAACACGGACTTTGCCAACAGTTGGGGCTGGCGCATCGGCTTCTTCATCGGACCGTTCCTGGGCCTGATCATCATCTACCTGCGAAAGCATATTCCGGAGAGTCCGCGCTGGCTGATGACGCACGGCCACGAACAACAGGCGGAGGAGACGGTCGCCAAAATAGAAGATGACGTCGTCGCGGATGGCTATAAGCTGACCGAGGTCAGCCCTGACCAGGCGCTGGAAGTGGTGGCGATAAAAAACGTGTCCTTCCGCCAGGTGGCGCACGTTTTCATCAGAAAGTATCCGCGCCGGACCTTCCTGGGCCTGAGCATGATGATTACCCAGTCCTTCCTGTATAACGCCATCTTCTTCACCTATGCGCTGGTGCTCGAGAAGTTCTATGGCATCTCCACCGCCAACATCGCCTTCTACTTCTTTCCCTTCGCGATCGGAAACCTCGCCGGGCCGCTGATCCTGGGGCCGCTCTTTGACACCATCGGGCGGCGGAAGATGATTTTCGCGACTTATGCCCTGGCGGGCATTGTGCTGGCCGTCTCCGCCGCGCTTTTCCAGGCTGGCCTCCTGTCGGCTGTCACACAGACCATCTTCTGGTGCGTCTCGTTCTTCTTCGCCTCGGCCGGGGCGTCCTCGGCCTATCTGACCGTCAGCGAGATCTTCCCGCTGGAACTGCGCGGCCAGGCCATCTCATACTTTTTCGCCATCGGCCAGATCGCCGGTTCCATCGCCCCAACGCTGTACGGGGCCATGATCGGTGATGGATCCTCACGCGGCCCGCTCGCGGCAGGATACTACCTCGGCGCAGCGGTCATGATCGCAGGCGGCATCATCGCCTTGATCTTTGGCATCAACGCAGAGAGGCAGTCGCTGGAGTCCATTGCCGACCCGCTCTCCAAGTACCAGGGGCCGGAGCATGGACGTCCGGCCGAGCGGTCGGCAACGTAGGGCAGGAACCGTGTCCAAAGGAGAGCAGGTGGCTATGAGCCAGGTAGTAGTGGGCGTGAGTGCTACGAGCGGATCCGTACTGGCCCTCCGGTTTGCCGCAGAGGAGGCCCGTCTGCGGAGCGCCGCTCTGGTTGTGGTGCAGGCCTGGCGTGCGCCCAGGCCGCCTGCCTCACCCGGCGGCCACCCACCCGGGGTCAGCATCGACGCCGAGGCGGCTTTTGCCCAAGCATCGCAGGCGCTCCGCAATCACGTGGCAGAGGTCTTGGGCTCGGAGCGAGGGGTCAACTGCAAACTTGTCCGGGGTACCCCGGGCAACGTCCTGCTGAAGGAGTCCGCGCGGGCCGGGCTGCTCGTCATGGGGGCGCCGAGGAACTGGGCGGTTTCGCAGGCTCCGCTGCTGGCGCACAAGCTTATCTACAATGCTGCCTGCCCGGTGGTGATCATGCCGCCGGCCCCGGAATCGTCCGGCGACTCCGCGCTCAAACGCAGCGGAAGGAAGCTGGCCTCCAATGCTGCCAAGGCGGCGGCATCGGCAGGACGGCCCGGCGTCCGCTTCTGAGCGAGGGCAGGAAGGACCGTCGCCGGAGCGACGACGGCGACAGGGAAGGAGCACGGCATGGGACTCATCCACATCGACCTTTTCACCACGCTCGACGGCGTCGCGCAGGCGCCCGGCGGGCCGGAGGAGGACCCGGACGGCGGTTTCGCCTATGGCGGCTGGCAGGCG
>DATIMB010000281.1:0-1673 GCA_035475875.1 Micrococcaceae bacterium | reverse complement strand
GCCATCCCACTGTCCTGGACGGGGCGCTGAACGCGCCCTACCGCGGTGCCGGACCGGACGAGGAGGATTTCTGATGGACAAAGTCCTTCCCACCGTCCTCACCGCCGTCATCCTGCTCATCATTTTCGGGCTGATTGGCATGGGTTGGCGGAACCGGCTCCGGCGGCAGGCGGGAACTGCGCCGCTGCCGCCGGTTCCGGCGGAGCTTTCCCTCCCCTCCCTGAGCGTGACCGGCCAGTACGTGGCGACGACGACGGAGGGGGACTGGCTGGACCGGCTCGCCGTCCATTCGCTGGGGATCCGTACCAACGCCGTCGTCGAGGTACACGACGAAGGAGTGCTGATCACCCGCTCCGGTGCGCCGGATATCTTCGTCGCCGCGGACCGGCTCGACGGCGTTCGGCTCGAGAGCGGGATGGCCGGGAAGTTCGTGGAAAGCGGCGGGCTGGTGGTGCTGTCCTGGCGGCTGGGTGAGCAGCCGGTGGACACCGGCTTCCGCACCCGCGCCGCCTCGGATAAGGCACCGCTGGTGGCGGCGCTGGCCGCCATGCTGCCTGCAGAACAGGACGCAGGACAGGACTCCGCAGAGCACAAGCCCGCGGGCCAGTCGGCCGCAGAGCGACGACCAGAGCCAGGACCAGACCGATTGCCGGACCAGCCTGGCGCAGACCAGTCGGGCACAGAGCAGCCGGGCGCAGACCAGCTGCCGTCAGACCGGCGCCAGGGCCGGACACACACCAACACCACCCCGCAGCCCCATACCGGAGAGAACGAAAAGAATGACTGAACACAATTCGCACGACCATAACGGCCGGGGCGCGGCGGTACTGATCCTCGAGGACGGCAAGACCTTCCGCGGGACCGGCTACGGCGCCACGGGCACCGCACTGGGCGAGGCGGTTTTCGCCACCGGAATGACCGGGTACCAGGAAACCATCACGGATCCTTCCTACGCCCGCCAACTGGTGGTGCAGACGGCTCCGCACATCGGAAACACCGGGGTCAACGACGAGGATGCCGAGTCCCGCCGTATCTGGGTGGCCGGTTACATCGTCCGTGATGCCGCCCGCCGGCCGTCCAACTGGCGCAGCCAGCGCAGTCTGGACGAGGAACTGACCATCCAGGGCGTCGTAGGGATTCAAGGTGTGGACACGCGGGCCATCACCCGCCACCTGCGCGAACGCGGCGCCATGCGCGCGGGCATCTTCTCCGGCGAAGCCGCCCGCCAGGCGGAAGCGGCGCTGCTGGAGCAGGTGCGCGCCAGCGCGCCGATGGAGGGTGCCCGGCTGGCCGAGGAGGTCAGCGTGACGGAGGCCTACGTCGTCGAGCCGTCCGACCACGGCTGGGCCGGCGAGCCGCGTTTCAGCATTGCCGCGCTGGATCTCGGCATCAAGGCGATGACCCCGCACCGGTTCGCCGAGCGCGGGGTCCGGGTGCACGTGCTGCCCGCCGCGGCCAGCTTCGCGGACATCAGGGCCGCCGGGGTGGACGGGGTCTTCATGTCCAACGGGCCCGGAGATCCGGCCACCGCGGACGCCCAGGTGTCGCTGCTGCGCGAGGTGCTCGATGCAGGGATTCCCTTCTTCGGCATCTGCTTCGGAAACCAGATCCTGGGCCGGGCCCTGGGCTTTGGCACCTATAAGCTGCGCTATGGGCACCGCGGCATCAACCAG
>DATIMB010000280.1:0-10227 GCA_035475875.1 Micrococcaceae bacterium | reverse complement strand
CCGTGAGGACATACTCCAGGCGCGACCGGCCGCCTTCCTCGTACGGGCGCTGCGCCAGCAGCCCGCCGTCCACCAGCCAGCCCAGCCGCTTGCTGAGCACGTTGTCCGCAGCACCGAGTTGCTGTTTCATCGCCTCGAACCGGGAGTTGCCAAGGAACACTTCGCGCAGCACCATCAGGCTCCACGGGTCACCCAGGATGTCCAGGCCGCGGGCAATGCTGCAGGTCCGCTGGGACCAGTCGGATCGTAAAGGCATGGCGTCGACCCTACCTGGCTTTCCTGAAGAAAGCCAGGCCTTGTGTCGAGAGCACACTTCGCGCCGATGTCCCGCGAAACATGGACGCGAAGGGTGCAGTGACGGGCTTAGAGAGTGTTCAGCGCCTGGTCCAGGTCACCGATCAGGTCCTCCACATCCTCGATCCCTACCGAGAGCCGGACCAGGTTCTCCGGCACCGCCAGCTCCGTGCCTTTCACGGACGCGTGCGTCATCTCCGAGGGGTAGTTCATCAGCGATTCGATGCCGCCCAGCGACTCGGCGAGCGTGAACACGCGGGTGGACTCGGCCACCCGGCGCGCCGCCGCCTCGCCTCCCAGCGCGGCGGAACCCTTGAACTGCACGGAGATCATGCCGCCGAACTGCTTCATCTGCCGTGCCGCCAGGTCATGCCCGGGATGGTCCGGCAGCCCGGGATAAAGCACCCGCTCCACCTCCGGGCGTCCCTGCAGCCATTCGGCGATCTGCTGCGCGTTCTGCGAGTGCCGGTCCATCCGCACGCCCAGCGTCTTCAGCCCGCGGGTGGTCAGCCAGGCCTCCATCGGCGCGGACACGGCACCCACGGCGAACTGCACAAAGCCGATCTTCTCCGCCATGGCATCGTCGTTGAGCACGATCGCCCCGCCGCTGGCGTCGGAGTGTCCGCCGATGTATTTGGTGGTGGAATGCACGACGACGTCGGCTCCCAGGGCCAGCGGGTTCTGCAGATACGGGGAGGCGAAGGTGTTGTCCACCACCAGCAGGGCCCCGGCGTCCCGGGCAATCGTGGCGACGGCTGCGATGTCGGTGATCTTCATCATCGGGTTGGAGGGCGTTTCCACCCACACCATACGGGTTTTGCCGCCGGCGCCGCCTGCGGACACCGCGGCAGCAACGCCGTCGAAATCCGCCATGTCCACTGCCGCGTTGGTAATGCCCCAGGCAGAGAGCACCCGGTTGATCAGCCGGTAGGTGCCGCCGTAGACGTCATTGCCCATCACGATGTGGTCCCCGGGCGCCAGCAGCGCACGGATCAGCGCATCCTCCGCGGCCAGCCCGGAGGCGAAACTGAACCCCTGCGCCCCGCCCTCCAGCGCCGCCAGCTGCTCCTGCAGCGAATCCCGGGTCGGGTTGGTGCCGCGGCCGTACTCATAGCCGTTGCGCAGCTTGCCGATGCCGTCCTGGGCAAAGGTGGAGGTCTGGTACAGCGGCGGGACCACGGCCCCCGTCGTCGCGTCCGGCTCCTGGCCCGCGTGCACGGCCCGCGTGTTGAATCCCTGGCTCATCTGGTGCTCCTTTTTCTGCCGGTCGTCCGGACTGGTCCGCCGGCGCTCAGTCGTTGAGGCTCAGTCGTTGAGGTAGTTCAGCAGGTCGTGCCGTGTCAGCACGCCCACCGGTGCGCCGACAAAGGTCACCATCAGCGCGTCCACGTCCTGCAGCTTGTGCCGGGCGGCGGAAATCGGCTCCAGCGAGCCGATGATGGGCAGCGGCGGCTGCATGTGGTCGGTGATCTTGTCGGTCAGCTTGGCCTCGCCGCGGAACAGCTTGCCGGTCAGGGTCCGCTCGTCCACCGCACCGATCACCTCGCCCATCACCACCGGCGGCTCCTGCGTCAGCACCGGAATCTGCGAGACGCCGAATTCCTGCATCAGGTTGATCACGTCGCGTACGGTCTCATTCGGGTGGATGTGCACCAGGTCCGGCAACTGCCCGTTCTTGGCCCGCAGCACCTCCCCGATCGCCGGCGCATCCGTGGCCTTGAGGAAGCCGTAGGACTGCATCCACTTGTCGTTGAAGATTTTGGCAATATAGCCGCGGCCGCTGTCCGGCAGCAGCACGACGACGACGTCCCCTTCCGGAAGGTCCTTGGCGGCCTTCAGCGCGGCCACCACGGCCATGCCACTGGAGCCTCCGACCAGCAGGCCCTCCTCACGCGCCAGCCGGCGGGTCATCGCGAAGCTCTCCGCGTCGCTGACCGCAATGATTTCGTGCGGTACAGCCGGGTCGTAGGAGGCCGGCCAGATGTCCTCCCCGACGCCCTCCACCAGGTACGGCCGGCCGGTGCCCCCGGAATAGACAGATCCCTCCGGGTCGGCGCCGATCACCCGTACCTCGCCGCCTTCGGCCGCCGGCCGGTTGGCGGATACCTCGCGCAGATAGCGGCCGGTGCCGCTGATGGTGCCGCCGGTACCCACACCGGCAACAAAGTGCGTGACCTTTCCGTCCGTGTCCCGCCAGATCTCCGGACCGGTGGTTTCATAGTGGCTCAGTGGCCCGTTCGGGTTGGAGAACTGGTCCGGTTTGTAGGCGCCCGGGATCTCGCTGACCAGCCGGTCGGAGACACCGTAGTAGGACTGCGGGCTGTCCGCGGCCACCGCCGTCGGGGTGACCACTACCTCCGCGCCGTAGGCCTCCAGCACGGCCCGCTTGTCCTCCCCGACCTTGTCCGGGACCACGAACACGCAGTTGTAGCCGCGCTGCTGGGCCACCATCGCCATCGCCACACCGGTGTTGCCGGAGGTGGGTTCCACCACCGTTCCGCCGGGCTCTATTAGGCCCGACTTGGCCGCCTCGTCCAGCATTTTGACGGCAATCCGGTCCTTGGCCGAGCCGCCCGGGTTCATCGACTCGAGCTTCACCAGCACCGTTGCGGCGATGCCTTCGGTGATCTTGTTCAGCTTGACCAGGGGCGTGTTGCCGATCAGGTCCAGGACGGAATTGGCGTACTTCATACCTACAAACTAGCCGTCCGGCGCGACGCGGGCCAAAGACGGCAGCGGCAGCGGGGCCAGCTGCCGCACGGGCGGACGCACGGGAAGGACTTTGGCGCCGTTTTGGGCCGTTTGTGGCGATTTATGGCACAGAGTCCTACGGCTGCGTCCGTTTCCCCGGCTGACGGCCGACGACGGCTGCGGCAACGGCGGCTGGGGCGCGCGACGGCTGGGGCGCGGCCGGCGACGGTGGCCGGGCCTACCCCAGTGAGACGCTGCCGTCGTCGGCCACCTGCGAACCCGGATTGTGGGCGATCTCCCAGACGATCCCGTTCGGGTCGGTGACGAGGCCATGATAGACGCCGCCAAAGGCGCCCGCCTGCGGGGCCTTGACCACAGAGGCGCCGGCCGCAACAAGCCGCCCAACGGTCGCGTCCACCTCCGCGGCGCTGGAAACGTTGTGCGCGAGGGTCACACCGCTCGCTCCGCCGCCCTGGAACGGACGACCCAGGTCCTGGTCGAATTTCCCGGCCTCGAACAGGCCGAGCACCAGGCCCGGCGCTATCTGGAAGAAGATGATCTCTCCGGGGACATCCAGCAGCGGCTGCCAGCCGAGTCCGGCCTGGTAGAAATTCCGGGCCGCGTCAAGATCCGGTGTGGAGAAGGTAATGAAATGTACTCGCTGGTCCACGGCTAATTCCTTTCCGGTTTGGATTCACCCTACCGGCGCCGGTAGCCGGGGTCCCGGACAGCAGGGTCCTGGACGAACCGGGTCCGTGGGACCATGGAAGCATGTCCTCCCCCACCCTTGAGCACGGCACCAACGGGCTCATCTGGGAGCCGCCGGGCCCCTTCAGTCTGCCCTCCACGCTTGGAATCATTCCGCGCGGGGCCACGGATCCCACGGTGCGGCTGGGTCCGGACCTGGCCTGGCTGGCCTTCAACACCGCGGCCGGCCCGGCAACGCTGCTGCTGAAGTCGTCCGACGGGGGGCAACCGGGCTCCGGGGCGCGGGCCCAAGCGGTGCGGGCCCAGGCGGTGCGGGCCCAGGCCTGGGGACCCGGCGCCGAGGAGGCGCTTGACTGCGTGCCTGCGCTGCTCGGATGCGACGATGACTGGTCCGCGTTCGACGACCCGGAGTTCCAGGCCACCCTTCCCCGGCTGGTGACCGAGACTCGGCGGCGGCACCGTTCGCTGCGCCTTCCCGCGACCGGACGAATGATCGACGCGATCATCCCGGCGGTACTGGAGCAGAAGGTGACCATGATCGAGGCCCAGCGGGGCTACAGGTATCTGCTGCGCAGGTTCGGGCATCCGGCACCGGCAACCGAATCGGGTGGTCCCGCGCCGGCCGGACTCATCGTTGCGCCCACGGCGGCAGAGTGGTCCCGGATCCCGTCGTGGGAGTGGCACAAAGCAGGAGCCGGTCCGCAGCGCTCAGCCACCATCATGCGCGTCCTGCGGTCCGCTGCCGCGCTGGAACGGCTGGCCGGCCTGGACTCGGTCGAGGCCGCCGCGAAGCTGCAGACCATTCCCGGGATAGGCCGCTGGACTGCGGCGGAAGTCACTCAGCGCACGCATGGTGACCCTGACGCCGTCGCCGTGGGGGACTATCATCTGGCGGCCTTCGTCGGCTGGGCGCTGATCGGCAAGCCGGTCGACGACGACGGCATGCTGGACCTGCTGGAGCCTTGGCGCGGGCACCGCCAGCGCGTGGTCCGGATGCTGGGACTCAGCGGCTTCCGCAAGCCGATGTTCGGCCCGCGGATGACCATCCAGGACCACCGGCGGCATTGAACCGCCCGTTTCCTTTAGGCTGTGAACATGACTGAGACCAGTACCGACGGCACCGTTGACCTGACCGCCACCTTCATCCCCAACCCGGGCGAATTCTCCCGGGTGAAGCTCGCGCTGGAAATCGCGATCGAGCAGGTAGTGACCGAGCCTGGCTGCATCCGCTACGAGATCACCGAGGCCACGGAGGACAAGATCGTGCTCACCGAGAAGTGGGCATCGGAGGAAGACCTGGACAGGCACAGCAAAGGCAGCGCGGTCCAGGACCTGAACGAGTCCCTCAGCGCGCTGCTGGCCGAGCCAACGACGCTGACCCGGCCTTAGCCGTTATTCGCCGGGTATCGAGTCCGGGCCGTCGGCGGCAGCCGTCTGCTGCTTGGCAACATGGGCATGCACCTCTTCCATGTCCAGACCCTTCACCGCCGTGATGACTTCCTCCAGCTGGGATCCGTTCAGGGCGCCGGGCTGGGCAAACACGAGTACCTTCTCGCGGAACGCCATCAGCGTCGGGATGGAGGTGATGTTGGCTTCGGCGGCCAGCTGCTGCTCGACCTCCGTGTCCACCTTGGCGAAGACGACGTCGTCGTGCTTCTGCGACGCGGCCTCATAGGTGGGCCCGAAGCGCATGCACGGCTGGCACCAGGACGCCCAGAAATCCACCAGGACAATATCATTGCCCTCGATGGTCGGGCCGAAACTTTCAGTGGTGATTTCAACAGTTGCCATAGTTCCACGGTACGGGACGGCACTGCCGGCCGCACTAGCCGTGGCCGCATTTACGCTTACCGCGTGCTTCGGGGGCAAAAACCTATGCTCAGCGCGTGCTTCGGGGGCAAAGCCATCCGGCAGCTGTGGTGGGCTTGCTCGTGCTAAGCCCGCCATAGCTGCCGGATCAATTCCTGGGCTGGGGTGCTGACTCCCTAAGCCCTTGTGAGCGTTCCTAGACCCCGTGCGGAGCGTGTGCCGACAGGTACTTCCGCCCGCCCAGCACGATGCCGACGCTGATCAACAGCGCCAGGGCGGCCGCATAGAACGGCAGCTGGACGCCCATGTGTTCGGCGATCTTCGTGGCGGCGAAGGGTGCCAGCGCGCCGCCCATCCAGCGCACAAAGTTGTATCCGGCGCTGGCCACCGGGCGCGGTGAATCGGAAACGCCCATGGCCAGTTCGGTGTACAGCGTGTTGTTGATGCCCAGCAGAGCGCCGGCCACAATCACCAGGACCACCACGGCGGGGATCGAGTTCCCGGCGGCAATCCCGAGCCCGATCAGGACCAGCATGAGTCCGATGAGGGTGGCGGCGAGGGTCCGGGTTACGCCGAACCGGCGCTGCAGCACCGGTGCCACGAAAACGGAGAAGAGCGCAACCGCGACGCCCCAGCCGAAGAAGACGCCGCCAATGCCATAGGCATTCATGTGCAGGATGAACGGGGTGAACGCCAGGATGGTGAAAAAACCGTAGTTGTAGAACAGCGCGCTGGCCGAAGTGGTCCGCAGCCCGGCGTGGCCGAGGGCCACCAGCGGGTCGCGCAACCGCGTTTTCTTGGCGGGCGCAGGGGTCTTGGGCAGCAGGACCAGCAGCGCGATGAATGCGGCGGCCATCAGTGTCGCGGTGCCGAAGAATGGTGCCCGCCACTGCCAACCGCCCAGTACAGCACCCAGCAGCGGGCCGAGGGAGAGCCCCAGGCCCAGGGCCGCCTCATAGAGGATGACCGCCGTCGCCGCGCCACCGCTGGCCACGCCCACCATTACCGCGAGCGCGGTTGCCACGAACAGTGCGTTCCCCAGCCCCCAGCCGGCGCGGAAACCCACCAGCGTGGCCACGTTGCCGGACATACCGGACAGGGAGGCAAAGACCACGATCAGCGACAGGCCGATCATCAGCGTCTTCTTGCCGCCGATCCGCGAGGACACGAATCCGCTGATCAGCATGGCCACAGCCGTGATCAGGAAGTAGCTGGTGAACAGCAGGGAAACCTGGCTGGGGCTGGCCTGCAGGTTCACGGCGATAGCGGGCAGGATCGGATCCACCAAGCCGATGCCCATGAACGCAAAAACGGCGGCGAGCGCGGTGGCCCAGACAGCCTTGGGCTGTTTGAGCATCGACGCCTTTTCCGCGTGCAGCGTTTCTTCGATTTCCTCGGCAGCGGTTTCTGCCATGTTGGCCGCCACGGGCCCTCCTCTTTAGTTTGATCTCTTTAAATCGGTCTCTGTGGCCAAGTTGCCCGGGTCGCCGACGGGCAACTCCGGCTGGTCGGGCCGCCACCCGGCGGCCCGGCCTTGTGCTACTTGGGCACCGCTTGCGCAACCCTGGGGCCAGGGCCGGGATCCGGCTGACCGCTCAGCGATCGGTTGAGTTTGTCCATGGCAGGAATGGCCCGCCCAATGGTCTCCCGGTCCGCTTCCGCCAGCTTGGCCAGCTGGCCGGCCAACAGCGCGTTCCGGCGCCTGTTCGCCTTGTCCACGGCCTCCCGCCCGGCCTGCGTCAGGCTGACGAGCACAACCCGGGCGTCGCGGTGGTCCTGCCCCCGGGACACCAGCCCGGCGGCTTCGAGCCTGATGATCTGCTCCGTGGCACTGGGTACCTTCACTCCGCCGTTGCGGGCAATGTCGCTGACCCGGGCCGGAGCGTCGGCCACCATGTTCAGCGTGCTGACCTGTGCGGTACTCAGGTCGGCCTCGGCATCGAGCGATCGCATCAGGTAGACCGCATGCCGCAGGCTTTCCCGGTAACGGGCCGCGAGGTCCATCAGCTCCTCGGTTGGCGGCTGTCCGGTGTTCATAGTTAGAAAGCCTAATAGTTAGGGTGCCTAAGTGTCAAAGCCAGGCCGACGTGATGGAATGGACCATGGTCACCCAAGACGTCCCGCAAGAGTCGCGGCAACCCTTCCTGCACAACCTCTCGCCCTCGGTGGCGGCCCCCTTCCAGCTGTGGCTGGGGCAGGATGGCCAGCTCCGGCCGGCAGGTGCACAGGGTGCGTATCTCGGTGATACAAGGGTGCTGTCGCAGGCGGTGCTTTCCGTTGACGGCGTCGAGCCGGAGGCCGTGGAGGCCTATTCGCGGCCCGGGCACGGCGGCCAGTGCGCCACCGCGCGTTTCCTCCACCGCGTTCCCGGTCCGGCCGGCCAGGCCCCCGTCTACCAGCTCCACCGCTCGCTGCTGGTGACTCCGGGAGGTATCCGGGAGAGGATCCGGATCGATTCGCGCAGCGACGCCGCGACCACGGTCCAGCTGAGCCTGCGTTTCGCTTCGGACCTGGCTGGGATGGACGCCGTTCGCAGTGGCAGCACCGTGCGGCCGACCCTGGCGCGGCTCGACGGTGACGTCCTGCGCTGGGGTGCCCCGCCGGACGACGACGACGGCCAGGGCGGCGGCGGGCCGCGGTCCCGCGGCTCCGACGACGGCGGGCAGACCGACGCACCCGACAACCAGCCCTCCGCCGGAGTGAGCGTGGCCCTGTTGCCCGAACGAGGAACTGCCACCATCACCGAAGGCGGGCAGGCCGTCGTCGTCGGATGGACCCTTGAGCTGCCCGCCCATGGCAGCGCAGAGGTCGGCTGGCGGCTCACCGGGTCCGATCCGCTGGCCCCGGTGGCCCCCGCTGCCAGCTGGCACAGCCCCGACCTTGCCAGCCTCGCCGTGGACCCGGACCCGCGCCTGGCCCGGCTGGCGACGCAGGCAGCCTCCGACCTGGCCGGCCTGCGCCTGACCACCCCCGGCGGCCCGCCGGAGGGATTCCTCGCAGCCGGGGCACCCTGGTATTTCACCTTGTTCGGCCGCGATTCGCTCTGGGCGGCGCGCCTGCTGCTCCACGTTGACCCCTCGCTGGCCGCCGGGACCCTGCGCACGCTGGCAGCCTTCCAAGGGACCAAGGTGGACCGGGACACCGCGGAGGAGCCCGGCAAGATTCCGCATGAGCTCCGCCGGGGCGCCTTCAGCATACCGAGCGAAAACCAGGGTACTGATCTGCACCTGCCGCCGTTGTATTACGGCACCGTCGATGCCACCCCGCTGTGGGTCTGCCTGCTGCACGACGCGTGGCAGGCCGGGATGCCCGACGAGCAGGTGGAACCGCTGCTGGACGCGTGCGAACGTGCGCTGGACTGGATGGTGCACCACGGCGATTCCGATGGCGACGGGTTCCTGGAGTACATCGATCCGACGGGCAGGGGCCTGGCCAACCAAGGCTGGAAGGACTCGGCGGATGCAATCCGCTGGCCCGACGGGCGGCTGGCCAGCGGGCCCATCGCACTGTGCGAGGTGCAGGCCTACGCCTACGAAGCCGCCATGGGCGGGGCCGCGCTGCTGACCGCCTTCGGCCGGCGCGGCTCGGAATGGCGTGCCTGGGCCTCTCAGCTGGCCCGGCGGTTCCGGGACAAGTTCTGGTGCGAGGACGAAGACGGCCTGTTCCCGGCGATCGCCCTGGATGCACACAAGGTCCCCGTGCCGAGCGTCGCCAGCAACATGGGGCACCTGCTGGGAACGGGCCTGCTCAATGCCGGCGAAAGGGCCACGGTGGCGGAGCGCCTGCTGCAGCCGGAGCTGTTCACCGGCTTCGGCCTGCGCACGCTCTCCCGCAACAATGCCGGTTACTGGCCACTGAGCTACCACTGCGGCTCGGTCTGGACCCACGACACCGCGATTGCCATTGCGGGGCTGACCAAGGACGGACATACGACGGCGGCAGCGCGCCTTGCGCTGGCCCTGCTGGACGCGGCCGAGGCCTTCGGCTACCGCCTGCCGGAGGTCTTCGGCGGATACTCCCGCGAAGAGGCGCACCGGCCGGTACCCTACCCCATGTCCTGCTTTCCGCAGGCGTGGGCAGCAGCCTCGGCGGCCCCCATCCTGGCGGCGCTGGGAACCGACGATCGATCAAGGGGCTGCCACCCACGTCCGGATTCGGGGGAAACTCTAGGTTACCGCCGGTTTACCGGGCGTTCATGCGGGTAATCCACACTAAGCAAAAGCCGGAAGGTACGTCGTAAGGGGAATGCTATGGCCAAGCGCAGCAGGAACAAAGGGATTAATGCCGGCCCGGAACAGCTGCCCGGCGGCACTCCATGGCCGCGCCTGCAGCCAAACCAGCGCCTGACTCTGGTCAACGCCCACGGGACAAGGGTGGTCGGCATCGTTGACGCCATCACCGAGGACTGCAAGACCCTGTGGATCCAGCGGGACGACGGCATGGGCCGGCTGCTGATCCACAATCTGGATGGCTACGAGCTGGAGACGATCCGGGACCCGGCCTAGCTGCACGCACCCGGATAAGTGGAAAGCACCCCCGGCCGAGGCCGGGAGTGCTTTCCGCGAAATAACCGCGTTCGCTGCGGTGGCAGATGAGGGATTCGAACCCCCGTAGGCAGTGCCAGCTGATTTACAGTCAGCCCCCTTTGGCCGCTCGGGTAATCTGCCGCGGCCCACCCATTCCGAGTCCGGAACCGGCGGTCGTTCCCAGCAAGTGGGAGCAGTA
>DATIMB010000279.1:0-9212 GCA_035475875.1 Micrococcaceae bacterium | reverse complement strand
ATGCGGTAGATCTGGTCCCAGGGCAGGAACTCATCGGAGGTGATGGTGTAGCTTTCGCCGATGGCCTGCGGCCGGCCCAGCAGCCCGGTGAAGGCCACGGCGAAGTCCACGGCATGCGTCAGCGTCCACAGCGAGGTGCCGTCGCCGTGCACCAGCACCGGCAGGCCCTGGCGCATCCGGTGGATATCCGTCCAGCCTCCCAGGGTGGGCAGCTTGGTCCGGTCGTAGGTGTGCGAGGGCCTCACCACGGTGGCGGGGAATCCGTCCGTCCGGTAGGCATGCATGAGCAGGTCCTCGCAGGCGATCTTGTCCCGGGAGTACTGCCAGAACGGGTTGCGCAACGGCGTCGACTCCAGGATCGGCAGCCGGGCGGGCGGCTTCTGGTAGGCCGAGGCGGAGCTGATGAAGACGTACTGGTCGGTCCGGCCGCGGAACTGGTCCAGCGCCAGCCGCACGTGGTCAGGCGTGAAGGCGATAAAGTCCGCAACGGCGTCGAACCTCCGGCCGGCCAACACGGCCCGGACCGACTCCGGATCACGGACGTCCGCCTGCAGCACCTCCGCGCCGTCCGGCACCGGCCGCTCATCCGTCTTTCCGCGGTTCAGCAGCGTGACGCGGTGGCCCACCTCAACCGCCCGGTGGGCCACCGCGGTGCTGATCACCCCGGTTCCGCCGACCAGCAGAACGTCAAGCCCGCTCACCAGGCGTAGTCCTCGGGCGCTGTCCGGTGGCCGGGGAAGATCCCGTCCAGCCGTTGCAGCGTCGTCTGGTCCAGCTGAAGGTCCACGGCCCGGAGGGCGGCGTCCAGCTGTTCTTGCGTCCGGGGCCCCACAATCGGCGCGGTGACGGCGGGCTGGTGCAGCAGCCACGCCAGCGCCACCTCGCCCGGCTGCTGTTCCAGCTGATCGGCAAAGTCCTCATACTGCTGGATCTGCTCCCGGTGCTTTTTCAGAGTGGCAGCGGCACGTCCCTCCTGCCGGAGCACGCCCTGGTTTTCCTTTTTCAGCACGCCGCCCAGCAGCCCGCCGTGCAGCGGCGACCACGGAATCAGCCCCAGCCCGTACTGCTTTGCCGCCGGAATGACCTCCAGTTCCACATTGCGGGTCAGCAGGTTGTAAATGGACTGCTCGCTGACCAGCCCGTTGTAGTTGCGGCGCCGCGCGGCCTCCTGCGCCTGAGCGATGTGCCAGCCGGCAAAATTGCTGCTCCCCGAATACAGCACCTTGCCCTGCTGCACCGCAACTTCCAGCGCCTGCCAGATCTCATCCCAGGGCGTGTTCCGGTCCACATGGTGGAACTGGTAAATGTCGATGTAATCCGTCTGCAGCCGCTTCAGGCTGGCGTCCAGGGCCCGCCGGATGTTCAGCGCGGAGAGTTTTGATTCATTGGGCAGGTCCGTCATGGTCCCGTACAGTTTCGTGGCGAGCACCGTATGCTCCCGTCGGTTGCCGCCCTTGGCGAACCAGCGTCCTACGATCTCCTCGGTCCAGCCGCGGTGTCCCTCGCCGCCGTAGACGTTTGCCGTGTCGAAGAAATTGATCCCGGAAGCGGCGGCGGAGTCCATGATGGAATGGGCGTCGGCCTCCTCGGTTTGCGGTCCGAAGTTCATGGTGCCCAAACATAGGCGCGATACCTTCAGACCGGAACGGCCCAATTGCGTGTACTGCATGTCGCGGTTTCCTTTGTCTCGGTGTTGGGTGGCTCGGTGTTCGGTGTTCGGTGTTGGGTGCTCGGTGGCTCGGTGTCTCGTGGCTGGGCGGCTGGGTGGCTCGGTGGTCCGGGGGCATGGCAGGCCCGGGGTCACATTCCGACGGCGTCCTGCGGACTCGGGTCCGTGTCCGACGCGGAGGCGGTACGGGGTGCAGCGGACGACGTCGTGTCCGCCCAACTGCTGAGCAGTTTCAGTCCGTCTGCCGACGGCGATCCGGGCTTGGCGGAGTAGCTCCGCAGAGTCTGGTCGGGGTCGCCGGGGAGGCTGAAACTCTCGAACTCCAGTTCCAGATCCCCGACGGTCGGGTGCTGCAGGCGCACGGTTCCGTTGGCACGGGTGGCGACCCGGTGGCCTGCCCACCACTGCCGGAAATGTTTGCTGTGCACCGCCAGTTCGCCAACCAACTGGTTGGCTTCGGGGTCATCGGGGTGCTTGCCCACGTCGACCCGCAAGGCGCCGGCCGCTTCCGAAGCCACTGCGTTCCAGTCCCGGAACAGCTCCCGTGCGGCCGGGTCCAGGATCAGCCAACGGGTCAGGTTCCGTTTGGAAGGCGGCAGCGACGGAAAATCGGCGAAGAGCAGCGTCGCCATCCTGTTGGCAGCCAGGACCTCCGTCCGCCGGCCCAGCACCATCGCCGGTACCTCGCCGATGGCGTCGAGCCACTGGCGCAGCGCCGGACGCACCCGCTGGGCCGGCAGCGGCGGCTTCGCTGAACCTCCACAGTGCTGGAGCAGGTCCATCATGTGCGCATGCTCGGCCGGATCAAGGCGCAGCGCCCTGGCCACTGAATCCAACACCGAGCGCGACGGATGGATATGGCGGCCCTGCTCCAGCCGGGTGTAGTAATCGGTGCTGACGCCGGCGAGTTGGGCCACCTCCTCACGGCGCAGGCCCGGGACCCTGCGTGGGCCTGCCGCCGTCGAAAACTGCGGATCATCCGGATCCAGCCGCGACCGCATAGCCTTGAGGAACATACCGAATTCAGCGCTTTGACCCATGGCTCCCATTCTGCCCCGGGTCACCGCGCACACCTAGGGGGCCGGGTGGGTCCCTGCGTCCTAGGAAGCGCTGGGACCGGAGCGTTGGTGCGCAGCCCGAGTAGCTGACTAGGCTGGGAATGAGGGCTCAGGCCGTCACCGCTTGTGCAGGACGCATTCTTGCCAGCATTCTGCCCAGCAGGCGGCAGGCCCGGAATTTGCAAAATCAGGAACGAGACGAGAGCAGACATGTCGACAGTAACGAATGAGAATGTTCCCCAGATCGAACTCAATAATGGCGTGTCCATTCCGCAGCTAGGCTTCGGGGTCTTCCAGGTTCCGGCCGAGCAGACCCAGAAGGTGGTCGAGGACGCCCTGGCCGCTGGCTACCGCCACATTGATACCGCGGCTGCCTACCGCAACGAAGCCGGCGTCGGCGCTGCCATCGCCGCGTCCGGGATTCCTCGCGAGGACATCTTCGTGACCACCAAGCTGCGCAACGGTGAACAGGACAACCCGGTCCAGGCGTTCCAGGCCAGCCGCGCGGCCCTGGGCCTCGACGTCGTCGACCTTTACCTTATCCACTGGCCCGTACCCTCCGCCGGACTGTTTCCCCAGGCATGGAAGCAGCTGGAAAAGCTCTATGCGGACGGCCAGGTGCGCGCCATCGGCATCTCGAACTTCCTGCCGGACCATCTGGACACCCTGCTGGCTTCCGCGCAGGTGGTCCCGGCGGTCAACCAGATCGAGCTGCATCCGACGTTCCAGCAGCGCGCCCTGGCGGATAAATGCCGCAGCAACGGCATTGCCGTGGAGGCGTACAGCCCGCTGGGCCAGGGCAGCGACCTCTCCGAGCCAGTGCTCGCGGAGATCGCCAACGCACACGGGGCAACTCCGGCCCAGGTCGTCCTGGCCTGGCATCTGGCCACGGGGAACATCGTGATTCCCAAGTCCGCCGATTCCGCCCGGATGCGCGAGAACCTGGCGGCTGCCAAGATCGGGCTTTCCGCGGCCGACGTTGAAGCGATCAGCGCGCTGGAGTCCGGGGCCAGGATCGGATCGGACCCGGCCACCGCGGCCTTCACGCAGATGTAGGCTCCCGCCCCCGAAGGAGAACCATGTCCCGCGCCCGGATCACCCTCGACCGCGACTTCACGCTGGGCGAGGTTCCGCGCCGGCTCTTCGGCTCCTTTGTGGAGCACATGGGCCGGGGCGTCTACACCGGCATTTTCGAGCCCGGCCATCCGGAGGCGGACGCGCAGGGCTTCCGCCAGGACGTCCTCCGGCTGGTCCGCGAGTTGGGCCCTACGGTCATCCGATATCCCGGCGGTAACTTCGTCTCCGGCTACAACTGGGAGGACGGCGTGGGACCGGCGGCGCAGCGGCCCCGCCGGCTGGACGGGGCGTGGCACACGGTGGAGACCAACGCCTTTGGCCTGCACGAATTCGTGGACTGGTCGCACCAGGCGGGCACGGAGATCATGCAGGCCATCAATCTGGGCACCCGGGGCGTGGACGCGGCCCGCGAACTGGTGGAGTACGCCAACCATCCGGGCGGAACCTACCTGTCGGATCTGCGGGGCAGGAACGGGCACAAGGATCCCTTCAACATCCGGCTCTGGTGCTTGGGCAATGAGCTGGACGGGCCCTGGCAGATTGGACACAAGAGCGCGGACGAGTACGGGCGGCTGGCCCGGGAGGCGGCCAAGGCCATGCGCCTGGTGGATCCTGACCTGGAGCTGGTGGCCAGCGGGAGTTCCGGCTCGCATATGCCCACCTTCGGGGCCTGGGAGCAAGCGGTGCTGGAACATGCCTATGAGCAGGTGGACTACATTTCGCTGCACGCCTACTACCAGGAGGACGACGGCGATGCGTCCAGTTTCCTGGCCAGCGCAGTGGCCATGGACTACTTCATTGAATCCGTGGTGGCGACGGCGGACGCGGTCCGGGCGCGGGGCCGGCACCGGAAACACATCAACCTGTCATTCGATGAATGGAATGTCTGGTACCAGCGCGGCGCCGCCACCCCGGACAAACCGGAGGCGGTTTCCCGGGGTGGCTGGCGTGAACATCCGCCGCTGATCGAGGACGACTACAACGTAACCGACGCCGTCGTCGTCGGCACGCTGCTCAATTCGCTGCTGCGGCACGGGGACCGGGTCAAGATCGCCAACCAGGCCCAGCTGGTCAACGTCATCGCCCCGATCCGCACCGAACCTGCCGGCCCGGCCTGGCGGCAGAGCATTTTCCACCCCTTCGCGCGGATGGCGGAGCTGGCCGCGGGTCAGATCCTGCGCACCGCCATCGCCTCGGACAGTTACCACACGTCCCGGTTCGGTGACGCCGACCTGGTGGACGTCAGCGCCACCTGGGATGAGGAGCGTGGCCGGATCGCGCTCTTCCTGGCCAATCGGGGGCTGGAAGAGGCCGCGGAGGTTGAGGTGCTGCTGCACGGGTTCGACGCCGGCCGCCTCACCCGGGCGGAGGTGCTGCGTGCACCCGAGGGGGCCGACCGCTTCACAGCCAACAGCCCTGCGGCGGGGGACCGGGTGGGAATGACCGGGCTGGAGGGCGTCACGACAACCGGCCATCGGCTCACCCTGAAGCTGCCCGCCCTGTCCTGGTCCGTCGTCGAGCTCCAGGCCTCACCCGGCTGACCATCCGACTAACCACCCGACTGGCCCCCCGACCGGCCCCCCGACTGGCCCCCCGACTGGCCACCCGACTGCCGAACGGTCGGTATCTGCTTGCTTGAGAGCTTCAAGCGAGCAGTTACTGACTTCTCGCGGGGCAAGCGAGCAGTTACTGACTTCTCGCGGGGCAAGCGAGCAGATACTGACTTCTCGCGGGGCAAGCGAGCAGATACTGACTTCTCGGCGGCAAGATCGCGGCCGTCATAGCCAGCTTTCACAACTTCCTCGCGGTTTTCTATTGCCATACCCACCCCGCGTCCAGTAAACCACCAGTATGTCCCGGCATAACTGAAGGTGGCGCGGTACCGCTGCGCTGGCCAGCAGAGGACCAGCCGGAAGGGGGACGTGATGCCGCGGTTCCGGAACGCCCGCTCCAGGGGGACCCGTCTGCGCCGGTCGGTGGCCCGGTTCGTGGCGGTCTGTGCGGCGGCGGCCGTGCTGGCCGTAGGTGTCCAGCTGACGGCCGTGCTGCGGGACGAAGCGTCGGCCTCGGCGGCCAAACGACCGGCGGTGGGCATGTCCGCGGGGGAGAAGACAGCTGGCGCGAGCATAAGCGGATCGGCCACCGCAGCCGCTTCGGCCGGCGCCGCAGCCGGGGCAGCAGCAGGACCGGCCACCGTAAAGCCGTCGAACGCCGGCCAGGCGAACACCGGAACGGGCGCCGTTCAGCCGGTTCCGGTGTCGCCATGGCAGGGTATGCCCGCAGACCCGCAGAGTACGATCAGCAACTTCCTGGGACAGCAGGGTGCCGCCGGAATCGCCGTGGGCATAGCGACAGCGAACGGGCGCTACCTGTCCCTGAACGGCTATTCGGACATCAGCGCAGGGACACCGCTGCAGGCTACAGACCGGTCCGCGTTCCGCAGCATCACCAAGAGTTTTGTGGGCACGGTGGTGCTGCAGCTGGTTGCGGAGGGCAAGCTGGGCCTGGATGACCCGGTATCGCGCTACCTTCCGGATGCTCCGGACGGCGATGCCATCACGGTCCGGCTGGCGCTGGAAATGCGCACCGGGCTGGCGGAGTATTCGGACACACAGGAATTTTCAGACCAGATGAATTCGGCCGGCGGATACACCTGGACGGACGAGCAGCTGCTGCAGGACGCCTTCGACCAGCCGCTGGAGTTCGACCCCGGAAGCGATTTCGGTTACAGCAACACCAATACCGTGCTGCTGGGGGCGCTGATCCAGGCCGTCACCGGGCAGAGCTGGATCCAGCAGGTCACCAGCCGCCTGCTGGCACCGCTGCGACTGACCTCGGTGGTCTATCCGCCGGATGAGCCGCTCGGGCTGGCCCTTGCCGGAGCCTATGAAAGCACTGACAGCGGCGCCGCGGCGATCGGCACCGGCAGTGACACGCTTTACAGTGCCGCAGGCGGCCTGTTTGGCGATATCGGCGACCTGCTGACCTGGGGGACAGCGCTGGGCTCCGGCGTGCTGCTGCCGGCGGATCTGCAGGCGGCCCGGTTGACCCCGGTGTCCACCACCGAGAACAGTGATTTCACCCCCGCCTACGACGCCTACGGGATGGCGATGGGGGAGTTGGAAGGGTGGTGGGGGCACACCGGTGTCGGCTCCGGCTATGAGTCGCTGGTCATGTACGACCCCTCCAGCAAGGCCACGGTCGCGATCCTGATCAACACCGCGCTCGCGGACCCGAACGCTGCGGCGGAGCTGTTCCGCCAGCTCCTGCCCCAGCTGGGCTCTCTCTAGCTTGTTGGGTCCTCTTTAGCGGGAGTGGTTCTTCGAGTGGTTCGTGGCGTGTTCCGCGGGAGTGGCTAAAGGTTGTTGAACTCTGCCTCGTCCACCACGGGATCCGCCGCGTCTGCGGCATCCTTCCCGGAGGCGCCGGTGCCGGAGCCGATGGCAGCGGTGCTATTCGACCCCTGCTTCAGCGCCGCGAGCCTGGCCTCGATCTCGGTCTGCTCGCCCAGGTCTTCCAGCGATTCGAACTGGGCATCCAGGCTGGAGGACGCCAGCTCGGCCTGCCCGCGCACTTTGGCCTCCTCGCGCCGGATCTTGTCCTCGAACCGGCTGACCTCGCTGGTCGGATCCATGATGTCGATGCTCTTGAGGGCATCGTGCACCTGGGTCTGGGCCTGGGCGCTCTTGGCGCGTGCCACCAGTTCGTTGCGCTTGCTGGAGAGCTCGCCCAGCTTGGTCTTCATCTGGTTCAGGCCGGTCTTGAGCTTCTCGACGACGTCGGTCTGGGCGGCGATGTTGGGCTCGGCCGACCGGGCCTCGTTTTCCGCGGTGATCTGGCGTTGCAGGGCGACCTTGGCCAGGGCATCGAATTTCTGCGCGTCCCCAGCATTGCCGGAGGCGCGGTACTCATCCGCTTTCCGGCTGGCAGCCAGGGCCTTGGTGCCCCAGTCCTGCGCGGATTTGAGGTCCTGCTGGTGGTCCTCCTCCAGCATGCGCAGGTTGCCGATGGTCTGGGCCACTGCGGACTCGGCTTCCGCGATGTTGTTGGTGTAGTCGCGCACCATCTGGTCCAGCATTTTCTGCGGGTCTTCCGCCTGGTCCAGCAGTGAATTGACGTTGGCGCGGGCCAACTGGGAAATCCGGCCAAAAATGGACTGCTTTGCCATGGTGTATACCTTTCGTCCTGCCTACTAGCCTACAAATGGAAATCTAGAAGTTGCCGCTGTCCCCGCCGAAGCCGCCCCCGCCGCCAAAGCCCCCGCCGTCGCCGCCGAAGCCGCCGCCAAAGCCTCCGCCGCCGTCGCCGCCCCAACCGCCGAACCCGCCGCCACCCCAGTTTCCGCGGTTACCACCGGAGAGGATGCCGCCCAAAATTCCACCCAGGATGGCCCCGCCGAACCCACCGCCAAAGCCGCCCCCGCCATAGCCGCGGCCGCCGTAACCGTAACCACCCATGCCTCCGCCGGTCATGCTGAAGCCGTCCACGTCGGACTGCGCCAGCTGCGCGGCCTGCTGCGCCAGCGCCATCGCCTGCTGGGCGTAGGTCAGGGCGGACACAGGGTCTTTCTGCTGGATGCTCAGCGCGTAGTCCAGGTTCCGCTGTGCCTCCGCGATCCGGGTGCGCGCCTCCGAGCCGACTCCTCCGCGGCGGGCCGCAATGTAGTCCTGGGTGGCGGAAATCTGCGCCTGCGCTGCGCCGATGGCCTGCTGCAGCGAGGCCTGCGCGCGCTGTTCCTGCTGCTGCTGGTCCCGGATTCCGGTTAGCATCCCGTCCAGGGCGCTGTGCGCTTTCTCCACCTGCTCCAGGGTGGCGATCGGATCCAGTTTTCCCGCGGCGGTGTGCTGTTGTGCCTGCTGCAGGACGGCCTCCGCGGCGGCCACCTGCGGCGCGTACTGTTGGTTGGCTCCGGCACCGATCATCGCCTTGGCCTGGTTCAGGTCCGCTGCGGTGTCCGCGATGGCCTTGCGCAGGTTCGCGGTGGCGGCGTCGATGTCGTGCGCAACCTTGCCCACCGCGTCGAGCAGGAGGTTGGCCTGGTGCAGGCTTTCCTCGGCGGCCCGGACGGCGACGGCGGCGGCGCTGGCGTCGGAGGCGTTCAGTTTTTCCTGGGCCGTGGCGGAGGCGGTTTGGACAAAGTCCAGCCGCTGCTGGGCTTGGTCGATGTTGTCCTCCACTGCGGACAGTGCGGTGGCGGCGTACTTTTCCTGCAGGGCGGCCAGGGTGGTCTGGGCCTGCCCGATCTTTGCCGCTGCCTGCGTGCTGCCGGCGGAGACGGCGGCCAGCGCGGCGGGCGCGTTCTGCTCCAGCTCGCGCAGCGAATCAAAGTTGGCCTTCTGCTCCTGCAGGGACGCGTTGGCGGCCTCGCAGCGGCGGATGATCTCCCCGTACCAGGACCGCTGCTCGTC